>JASJAN010000071.1 GCA_030066985.1 Desulfobacterales bacterium | reverse complement strand
CCTTGCAAAAACCACCTGTAAATTTGGTTCATAATCTGGTCATCATTTAAAATCTAAGATATGCCACAATGTGGTATCTGTCAACTCGGCATCCTTCCAATTATATATTGTATAATTAATTACTTGTGGATTATTATATAATAAAAAATACAGGTAATTTTTTGGTGTGGTCTGAGCTCCAGAAAAGCTGATTGAGCATTCATTCAACGGTAGACAAATTAAAAAATCATATTGAAAACAGTCTGATCGTTCATACCTTACAGTAAGGTTCGGTTGGCTGTGTTAAATAAGCGCATCGCCTCCCCTTAAACTGTATTGCGTTAGTGAGGTATATTATGTCTGCCGAGCGCGGCATCGTTGAACGTGTGGAACCGGGCTGGGCCTGGGTCAAAACCAAACGCTCCAGCGCCTGTTCCAGTTGCGGCAGCCGCCATCATTGCCTGACTCAGGGCAGTGACCAAATGGTGGTTAAAGCTCAAAATACCGCCCGGGCCAAAAAAGGCGATGAGGTTGAGTTGTATCTGAGCTCAAAGACAAAGCTTAAAGGCACCGCAATCGTTTATCTCATTCCCGTTTTGGGAATTTTTGTCGGCGCCTTTTCAGCCGATCCGCTTTCAGCAGCCATTGGCTTGAATCCATCTGTGGGAATGGCCTTGTTTACATTGGCCGGACTGATTTCGTCAATTTTTCTATTGCGCTACCTGGCCAGCCGCATGGATGCCCAGCAGGACCTGATCCCCTCGGTCAGGCGGGTGGTCTTCAGGGCACGGCCAACGCCCATCAAAAGGATTTAACATATGATCAATCGACGCCAATTTTTATATCTGGCCGGCGCAGGTGCCGCAAATTTACTAAACGTCCATGCACTGCCATTTACAAAAGCCGCAGGTGCCGCATCGGATAGAGCCGCTTTTTCGCCTGATGTAGAGCTGTCCTTGACAGCGTCGCCATCTGAGGTTCAAATTTTTCCGGGTCAGCCCACAACCGTATGGCAATATAGCGGGGAAGTGATCAAAGGCGATCCCAACTGCCTCACCCATCTGAAACAATCTTATTTAGGACCCATCATTCGCGTTCGCCAGCACCAGAAAGTTCGCATTCAATTTCAAAACAGCCTTCCAGCCACCAGTATCATCCACTGGCATGGCCTGCATGTCCCGGCCCGGATGGATGGCCATCCCAAGGATGTCATTGCCGCAGGGCAAACCTTCACGTATGAATTTGAGGTTTTAAATCGCGCCGGCACCTACTGGTACCACCCCCATCCGCACGGCCGTACCGGTCACCAGGTTTACGGCGGCCTGGCAGGGCTATTTTTTGTTTCCGACGATGAGGAAGAAAAGTTAAATTTACCCGCGAATGAATTGGACATTTCCCTGGTTATCCAGGATCGCGCATTTAATCGCGACAACCAACTGGTATATTTGCCGCGGGGAATGCACGACAGCATGACGGGCATGCTGGGCGATCGCATCTGTGTCAACGGTAAGCCTGACTTTGAGCTGGCGGTCAAAACCAGAGCCTATCGATTGCGCATTTTAAACGGCTCCAATTCCCGGATCTACAAACTGGCCTGGAGTAACGGCACGCCTTTGACTGTTATTGCAACCGATGGTGGCCTGCTGGAAAAGCCTATCGAGAAAAAATATGTCATCATAGGTCCGGCTGAGCGCATCGAGCTGTGGGCTGATTTCAGCAACTATCCGGTCGGCACATCACTTGAACTGGTCAGCAAATATTTTGAAGCCGCTATGCAGGGAAGTGCCATGGGACCGCGCAGGGGCATGATGGCCGGTGAGAGTTTGCCCAATGGCGCACCCTTCAGTGTCTTCAAAATCAATGTGACCAAAAAGGAAAGAGAATCCCGCTCGCTACCGCAAAAACTGTCTACCATCGAACGCTATCAGCTGCAAGATGCCGATAACGCCAATAGCCCGAGGCAATTTTCTTTTTTCATGCGCCATATGCATGGACTTATCAACGGACGCACCTTTAACATGCAGGAGGTCGCCGATGATGAAAGGATCCGGCTCAATTCTACCGAGCTGTGGGAATTGGCCAACGATGACCAGCGCATGGGAATGATGATGCCCATGCCCCATCCGGTGCACCTGCACGGCAAGCAGTTTCAAGTCATCGAGCGCAGAGGGACGCATCACAGCGGTTACGTGGATGATGGCTGGAAAGATACGGTTTTGCTGATGCCGGGTGAACGCGCCCGCATTGTGACGAATTTTACCGATTATAAGGGATTATTTTTATACCATTGCCACATTCTGGAGCACGGGGATATGGGGATGATGCGCAATTATCTGATAAGCTAAGTATATTATGGAAAGGCGACGCTCAGAGCTATTACCTGAATTTTGCACGAAAAATCAGGTATTATTTTTTTAAGTTCTGAATAAAATGCGTTAATTCCCAGATTTGAGTCTCCGTCAATTGGTCTTTAAAAGCCGGCATCGCACCGCGACCGTTGGCGATCTTCCAGGCAAAATCACCGTCGGTATGGTGGCCGGCACGTGCTGCCAGATCGGCAGGCTTGGGATTTAAGGCCGCGGCTAAGGGACCGTCACCTTGACCGTTTGTTCCGTGACAATGAGCACAGGATTGTTCAAATAACTTTTGGCCCCGTTCGATAGCAGCAGCATCCTCTGGCACTGGATTAGGGCGTTGAGCCGCTTCCTCAGGGGCATTCCATTCGTGAGCCAACAATGCCGCGGGAATCAAAACAATGGTCGCCCACGTCCAGAAACCTTTTATAAAATTCAGTTTCCGACCCATATTATTTCCTTGTTCTATTCATTAACGCGGTTGCACACAATTTGCTTAGCTTCTTCCAGGCTGACCTTGCTCATATTCAGCACCAGATGATACAGAAAAGGATCATCATAATCGGTTTTGCCGAGCTTTTGATAAAGCGTCTTGCGGCGTTTGTCTTCACCTCTGATCAACCGCGTGGCGCGACTTTCTGACAATTCATAATTTTTTTGCATAAAGCGCACCCGGTTTTCAAATTCATCGATCATCAGAATATGGAAGGCTTCCGGATGGTCATCCAGGATATATTGGCTACCGCGCCCTAAAATGACCACATCGCCTTCATCGGCAATCTGGGCAATGATGAGCACCAAGTAGTCAAGGTATATGGTCTCATCAATATAGCCGCGCTCACCTTTTAAGATTTTGTCCACCAGCGGTCGCGACACCATCCGGGAAACAAACCGCGAAAGCTTGCCGCCGGCTTCATTTTCCACCGTTTCCACCCAGTGGGTGGACACATTGGCCATTTCCGCTACCTTGGCAACGATTTCACTATCGGCAAATTCATATCCCAGCTCGTTGGCGACCATTTTGCCCAACGTTTTACCGCCGGAGCCAAATTGTCGGGAGATGGTGATTACAGCCATCGATCCTCCTATAAAATCGGTTGAGCCGGTTGAGCCCGTTAGCCAGTTAGCCGGTTAGCCCGAAATAAAATAGACCTCTTTTTTTTACGGGCCCAACGGGCTCAACTGGCAAACCGGATAACCGAATAACGCGATCTACCGATTGAAAAAAAATTAATTTAGATCCTATTCTTGCAACAATACTAAACCGTCTAAGCTGATGCTTAGCGTTATTCCTGCGCTTTTTCAGGTGGAACCAGCAGGGTCGGATAAATGGATTCTTCGGCAATCTTGCGGGGTGTGCTGCCGAGAAACTTTTCGACCCAGGCGGCTTTTGCCGAGGAGCCTAAAACAATCATGGTGGCCTGACAGTCCTTGGCCGCCTTTTCGATTTCTTCATCCGGATCGCCGATATAAACATGCTCGCGGGCTTTGATCCCGGCCGCTTCAAGGCTTTCACAGATGTCATCCAGCTTATCGCGCGCTTCTTTACGTGTTTTTTGGATGGCCATGGCGGAGGGGCCTTTCAGGGCTTTTTCATCCGCCACGTGCACAAGGTGAACTTCCTGTACGGTTTCGTTTAATGCTTTTATATACTCAACCGCGCGCAGACTGCCAGGCGACCAGTCGATGGCCAGCAGTGGCCTTTCAAAAGGCTCTTCAACAGATATGGTGGTCTCCGAAAGCTGCTTGTAAACCAGCACCGGCGTATAGGCCCGGCGCAACAACTCGGTCACATCCGAACCCGAATACAGGTGTTCAAGAACCCCCTTGTGAGAACGCCCGATAACGATCAGATCCGCATCCTCCTTGCGGGTGGCTTTGATCACCTCGGGCACCAGGCTTCCGACCACAATGTAGACACCAACTTCCATCCCCTGCTCAAAAAGATTTTCCGCCCAGTCGATAAACCGGATATTGGCCGCTTCCCGCAAACGGATCTCTTCTTCTTTCTGGTAGCCCTTGCCCCGACGCATGGCTACCCGGTCCCGTTCGATGACATTCACAAACACCACATGCTCAAGTGCACTTTTTCTTAAACTGAGCAGCGACCGTAAGGCATCAAATCCCAACTCTTCAAATTTGGTCACAAAAAGCAGTTTCTTAATTTCCATGCCGTCCATACCTCTTGCTTGGTTTTTCAGAGTAAAACCGGATTTAGCCCAGCACTTTCTTGATCACATCCGCCAGTTCATCGGGCTCAACCGGTTTTTCCAGATAGATCTCCGGCTCCGGAATTTCCGCACCGCCAAATTCGGTCAAAGCCTTTTGCGATCGCATAAACGTCTTTTTGGCAATCCCGGAAAGGATGATGACTTTCACGTCCTTTAAGGCTTTTGATGTTTTCAATTCCCGATACAATCGTACCCCGCTCTGGCGCGGCATTAATACATCGAGGATGACCAGATCCGGTTTTTCGGCTTTGATCTTTTTAAGACCGCTTTCGCCGTCTTCAGCCTCGATCGGCGTATAGCCGTTTTCCTCAAGAACGGTTACACTAAACAGCCGCACATCCGGATCATCGTCTACGACCAGAACTTTTTGACTCATAGTATTGTTCCTCCTTCATCACCGGGTTGAAACCCGGTTTCAGGTTCCAAGGTTCAGGGTTCGGTGGTTCATGGTTAAGGCATAATGTGTCCTAATAAATTTCTCGGCTTATTTTGTTATCGGTTGTTCTAACCTCTAAACTCTTGAACATTGAACCTTTGAACCTGTTAACTGACCCCCTTAAGTTATTGTTACTAACCAATAAGCAGAAAATTGGTCATTAGTCTGTTGAAGACTGCTGATAGGGTATCCGCACAGTAAAGGTCGTGCCTTTGCCGGGCTTGGATTTTACATTAATGCTGCCGTTATGCTCTTCGATCAACTTACGGGTGACCATCAGTCCCAATCCGGTTCCGCGGTGGCCCTTGGTGCTGAAAAAAGACGTAAACAGTTTTTTAACGACCGCTTCATCCATGCCGAGGCCGTTGTCGCTGATCTCGAATTGGATAACGTTATCTTTTTCATGGATTGTTTTCAAGGTAACCTGGAAATTTTTACTGGTGTCTTCATCAAACAGGCAGGCGTCCACCGCATTGGTCATCAAATTCAGTAAGATTTCATGAACGCTGTTGGGGTCCATTAAAACCTCACCTATTGAGTCGTCAAAATTCCTGACCAATTTGACGTTGTTTTCGCTGGCCTTATCCTCAACCAGTGCGCACACATCATCGGCAATCTGGTTAGGCAAACAGGTTTCGAACTCCGGCTCGCGCGCCTTGGAATATGAAAGCAGATCCATCACCAGATTCGATGTGCGCCCGATGTTGCGCTTGATCATATCCCAGCCTTTTTTAAGCTTTTCGGATTCATCTTTTTTGATGCCGATATCCACCAAGTAGCTGCCGCCTTTGAGCCCGTGTAGAATGTTTTTAATCCCGTGCGCCAGCCCTGCAACCGTTTGGCCGACAGCCGCCAGGCGCTCGGAATTGAGCAATTCTTTTTCAAGCCGCTTGATTTCTCTCAAATCCTGGAAAAAAGCCACAGTGCCCACCGGTTTGTCGCCTTCGAGCAAAATAGTGCTTGAGGACCGCACTGGAATCTGTTGGCCATCTTTGCAGATAATCGTCGTTTCTTTCCAGGCCAGGTTTTTGATATTATTTTTACCTTTTAAGGCAGCCTCCAAATCCTCAACCAACTCCCCCGGAAACAAATCACCGGCCTTCATTTTATTGATGGTTTCAGAAGGGCTATAACCGAAGATCTCCCTGGCAGTGGGATTGTAAATCACGATATTCAAATCCCTGTCGGTGGCGACAATACCATCGTTTGAGCTGCGAATCAGATTAATCTGGAAATTGGAGCGCCGACGCACCTCCCGGGTGGCCTCATCCACCTTTCTTTCAAGATCGGTGGTGTATTCTTTGAGCTGCTGTTTGAGGTCAAATTTTTCGCGCGCGCGTATCAGCGCAATCGCCAGGGCCTCGTCTCTGACCGGTTTGTTGATAAAGTCAGATGCACCATGCTTGAGGGCCTCGATGGCATTTTCGATGTCGCCGTGGCCGGTAATGATAATCACCTCGGCATCGGGATTACGTTCTTTTACTTTTTTTAAAACTTCAATACCGTCCATACCGGGCATTTTAATATCGGTGATGACAATATCCGGTTTTTCTTCTTCAAAGGCGGCGACACCTTCGGTGCCATTGGCAGCGGTGACCACAGCATAGCCATCGGCTTTCAGGGACATGGACAGAACCCGCAGAATGTCGGGTTCATCGTCGATGAGCAATAATTTATCCATTGCACATTTATCGTTCAGATGCTTGTGGAAATTTTAGGGTAAACGTCGTGCCCTTACCAACCTCACTTTCGATATCAATGGACCCTTTGTAATCCTGGATGATCCCGTAACTGATGCTGACGCCCAAGCCAGTGCCTTTGCCGACTTTTTTGGTGGTATAAAAAGGTTCAAAAATTTTATTTTTTACCTCTTCACTCATCCCGATGCCGGTATCGGTTACCTTAACGCACACCCGGCCGTTTTCAGCAAAGGATTTAATGGTCAGATGTTTTGCTTTATCGCTGATATCCGGCCGATCGTCTTTTTCGTCCATGGCATCAATGGCGTTTGATACCAGGTTGATAAACACCTGCTCCAGGCGGTTGTGCTCGGCCAGAATATTCGGAATATCGACATCCAGATCCAGCGTGACGTCAACATCGTGAACTTTCAATTGATGCCCCAGGACTTTAAATACATCGTTAATCGGATCGTTGATGTTCACCCGGGTGCGAACAGGCTCGGATTGGCGCGCAAAATCCCGCACGTGTTTGATCACTCCGCTGGCGCGCTCAACATTGGCCACAATATCATTGGCCATTGAGCGCATATCGTCATCTTCAATTTTTTGACCGCGATTGAGCATCTTAAGAAAAAAATCGGCACACACCTGGATCACATTCAGGGGCTGGTTGATTTCATGGGCCATACCGGCGGCCATCACACCCAGGGTGGTCATTTTACCGGCCTGAATCAACTGGGTTTCTTTCTCGACCACTTCGGTGATATCGGTTGTGGCGGCCAAAATCACATCCGCCCTGCCGTATTTGGCATAGCTGATATTGATATTGACGAAAAACGGTTTGCCGTCTTTGCGATAATGCCGCTTTTTGGTGAACAACAAGGATTCGTTTTCCGTAAGCTTATTCAGGCCCTCAGCCAGCTCTTCATCGTTTTCGTCCCCCAGCTGCAGAAAGGGAGTTCTCAATAATTCGTCCGGCGAATAACCGTAACTGTCCTGGGCGCGTTGATTCATATCCAGGATTTTAAAAGTGTTGCGGCTGAGAATAAAAATCGGATGCGGATCGCTGTTGAACAGCGTGCGATACTTTTCCTCGGATTTGATGTATTGATCCTGCAAGGTCGCGTTTTCAATAGCAGCCCCAATGCGATTACCGATCAACTCCAACACATTTTTAAGGTCACGGGTAAAGTGACCGGGCTCTTTGCTGCCGATACGAATAACGCCAAAAGCGCCCCGCTCCTTGCTGCTGACGGGAATATAAGCCAGCGACACCAGCTTTTCTTCTTCTAAAAGACAGATCTCATCCGGGCAGTCATCGGGCAGATCCTCGTAAATCATAAATTCATTGGTATCGGCTACCCGTTGAATGACGCTGTTCTCATCGGCTGCCTGTATTTTCTGGTATACCTGTTCGGACAACCCCTCGCAGTATCGCAGATGAAATTTACCGTCATCTTCCATTAAATAAATGCAAAGGCCGTCAGCGGCCAAAAAATCCATGACTTCCTGAACGGACTGGTTGATTCTTTGATCCAGATCCGCGGGGGCATTTAACACCGTATAAATCGAGCACAGCGTCGTCAACTCCCGGGTGTGCTGTTCACGCTCTTCTTCGGCCTTCTTATCTTCGGTCTTGTCCCAGAGGGTTTCAATGGCGCCGACGATGGTTCCATCCGGCCCTTTAATAGGGGCTGCCGTAAACCAGCACCACTTGCCGCTTTCCCCCAGGCGGGGAAAAAATACTTCAGCTTCATAGGCCTCTTCAATCAATGCGGATTTGCGCCATTGTTCGCCGTAGAGTTTTTTGATTTCATCTTCGCCGATTTGGTCTAAAATAACATCGGCCATGGTCGGCCGTTCTTCGCCCCAGAAAGGGGTTGACGGCCGGGTGGTCCCTACCATTGTGGCCGCTTGCACACCCGTCAGATTTTCTAAGGCTTTGTTCCAGTGGGTAACGACATGATCCTTATTGAGCACAAAGGTGGGGATGGTACTGCCTTCGATGATTTGAGACAGGGCTCTTTCACTTTTGATAAATCCTTTTTCAATCTCAACGTAGCGCTCGCCGCGCTCTCGGATTACGCTTGCCAGGCGGTCGGCAAATTGTTCGAACAACCGGTCGATATCCGCAGCATCAAAGTTGTTATGACGCAGCTCTTTTAGCGCGGTTCGCTTTTCGGCTTCCACCTGCAGCGCGCTCCAGACGTTGCGCGCCGTAACGTGATCAATGAGCTCAACACCGGCGGGTTTTTCCTTTTTGATAATGCCTGGCAGCTCCGTATCTGCGGTCAGCTCTAACAGGAGCTGCAAATCCTTTAGCGCATAAAGCTCACGGTAATCAGTTGTCGAATAAATCCCCTTTTCTTTGGCATAACGCCACCCTTTGGCCTGCTGATTGATGTCAGCAACGCCCAGAATGGTCGGGCGGCTATTATCAAATGGCTCGCTGGACAGCAGTTGAAGCAGCTTTTTACAAAAATTGCCGCCACCCACAATGGCGATATTGGATTTGAGCAGTTTGTCTATCACGTAACCTCTCTACATTTTCAAGCTCTTACTACCACCACGAAGAGCACGAAGATACACGAAGGCTTTTTAAAATTTATATTTTCTTCGTGTCCTTCGCGTACTTCGTGGTAGAAAAATTCATCTCTTTAGGTTTATGATGCTCACTTTCACACCACAAAGAGCACGAAGATCACAAAGGATAAATCTTGGCTTTTATTGTTTACTTCGTGTCCTTCGTGTGCTTCGTGGTAAAGAATTTATTTCGTCCAGTTAAAAGAACACCAGCGTTACGATCACAAAAGTTGGAACCAAAAATACCAGCGAATATTTAATAATATAGCCAAAAAAGCTCGGCATGGGCGTTCCGGCCTCTTCGGAAATCGAGCGCACCATAAAGTTGGGTGCATTGCCGATATAGCTGCAGGCACCAAAAAAGACCGCCCCGGCCGAAATGGCCGCCAGATAAATCGCATTTTCGGTCATCAACAGCGGCACCGCCTGGGCCTCTGTAGCCCCGGGATAAAATGCACCCAGGGCGCTGTTGAAAAAGGTCAGGTAGGTCGGGGCATTGTCAAGAAAGGCCGACAGGCCACCGGTCACCCAGAAATAATGCACCGGCTCGGTGACACCGTTAACCAAAAATGCCAGCGCGCCTTCAGAGCCGGATTTTAAGATCAGCAGGCAGGGAATCATGGTGATAAAGATGCCGATAAACAAATAGGCCACTTCAATAATCGGAAACCAGGTAAAATCATTATCATCTCGAATCTGCATGGGTGTGGTCACCAGTGATAGAACACCCATAAGTATCAATAGGCCATCTCTGACCCAGTCCTGCACTGCCCGATGAATGCCCAGCGTGTTGACTTCACCCCAATCCACGATGCCGCTCATTAAAACCGCTCCGACAATACCGGCTAAAAATATAAAATTACGTATGCCTTCAAGTTTGAGCGGTTCGTCAACATCTTCGCCTTCGGGCGGGCAAACCGCCTCCTTGCGATAATAATATGTATCTAAAATAAAATAGATCACCAGCAGGATGATGACAACCAGCACCATGTGGGGCAGGATCTTGAAGGTCCAGAAAAAGGATACGCCGTGCAAGAAACCCAAAAACAGCGGCGGATCGCCCAGTGGAGTTAAAGAGCCGCCAACATTGGCCACCAGGAAGATGAAAAATACCACCATAAAGGTGCGGTTTTTGCGATAATTGTTGGCCCGCAGAAAGGGTCGGATCAGCAGCATGGCAGCCCCGGTAGTTCCCATCCAGGAGGCCAGCAGGGTGCCGATGATCAGTATGGTCACATTGACCAGCGGTGTCCCGCGTAGGGTCCCGCGCAGTAAAATGCCGCCGGAAACCGTGTACAACGACCACAGCAAAATGATAAAGGGCACATAATCAGCCAGAATAATATGCAGGATCTCATACAGCGCCGCGCCTTTAAAAATGATCAGAAACGGGACGGCCAGAGTGGCGGCCCAGAATCCGGAAATTTTACCAAAATGATGATGCCAGAAATCCGGTAAAATCAATGGGAACAGTGCAATGGACAGTAAAATACAGGCAAAGGGAATACAGCTCCACAGGGGCAAATATTTACCGATATTTTCATGCCCATGATGAGCGTCAGCCTGTTCATGAGATGCGGATGTACTGTGTGAGCCCTGCGGGGCTGAAGAGCTGTTCGCGTGTTCAGAAGATCCGGCGCTTGCGGGTTCTGAATGTTTGGGTTGCGAGGCGCTGGCTGCGCCAATGGTAAAGAAAAAAACAATTGAAAATAAAAACAGGAGTCGCAAAACAGCCGTCTTATCTCTCAGCATTTTCATCAAGATCTTTCCCCGCTGTCTAAATCGTAATCGTTATATCATCTGAAATAAGATGTCCGGCCCAGCCATCCACCATCTGTCTATAGCTGACAAACAAGGGATTTATCATAGTGCTTGTGGCATCTGATTGCTGGAATCCTATCACTCTCCTAAATGTGTTTTTTGGGACGGAATACCGTAGGTGCTTTGCTGATCTGAAGGTGTCACGTTATCAGAGTCTTTGATGTTTTAAAACTATTTTTAAGCAAATGTACCGTTCATCGTGACGCGATATTTGCGTATGTAATCTTCTGGATGGTAAGATAGTTTGGCTTTGCGCAGCCCTTCGTCATTTAAATCCTGTTCCCGATTGACTAACGTATATTGAGCAGCCGAATTGGCCAGAAACAATTGATTGATGGCCTGGTAGATCCCTTTGTACTGGGTATCGCCTTTTTCAAAATGAATTAGCAGCATATCTTGGGTTAACGGCTCGGCGACCGTATAGGCGACCATGGAATCTTCCACCATCAGGGCACCGCCGAACAAACCGGCCAGTTGTTTCCATTCTTTTAGAATTTTGAAAATAGCGCGATTTTCAGAAGAAAGGATATCGGATGACTCGCAATCGCGCCAGGTGCACCAATCGGTTTGCATGGCCATGGCCTGCTCTACCATCTCGGCGCCGAACGGAAGGTAGGTAAAATCGTACTTGCGATTGAATTGATTGACCAGGTTCTTTTTTTTATGATAGCGCTTGCCTTTGAGCTCGATTAAGTCCGCCACCCGATACACATAATCCCAGTTGCCCCTTTCTTCAGCAACTTGGATTTCCTGCGATAGTTGTTCCCGCCATAGATTGACCAGCATTTCCGGTACCCGCGTAAGCGCAGAATTCAAGGGAGGATTGGTGTTCAGGCGACTTTGCCAGTCAACCGCATCCCAGGAGCCGACAGGCGCCCACAGGTATTCTTCAGGTTGGCTTTGCCGGATCCAGACCAGCTCCTCATCCCAAGCCCAGCGCAACTCATATTCTTCCGCCCAGCCCCAGATATTCAAGAAGCTGTAATCCGATGCAATCTGAGGACATTGCGCCAACAGGATCAGGTAATCTTCCTGGTGGTCAAGAGTGATAGATTCAAAATTTAAGTTCATCAATGGGTTCTAATTTTCCTTGAGGTTTATTCTGATTTTTTGGCTTCTTGTGCCTGTAAGGTTTCAGGTGTCAGGTTTCGGGTGTCAGCGTTTAAAAGTTCCGCCGCAGGCGGTTCACGTTTCAGGTGTCGGGTTTCAAAAAAAATAAGTAATGCAGAATCTGATGATTTTCATCAGCTTTATAATCCTGACACCTGACACCTGACACCTGAACACTGACACCTCAGCCATCGAACTCATTTTCGATGGCTGAGGTGAACTGTTTGCCGGCCTCATATGCCTCCTCAAGATATTCGGGATGTTTCAAAACATCATCCTGGAAATCAAGCTGGCGGTATAAAAGCGATTTCCAAAGTTCCATATCCAGGACATCAAAAAAATATCTAATGGTCAGCAGCATCCCATCAAAAAGCTTTTTGCCCTTGGTGGCACCAACGGAGATAAACAGCCCCTTGCGGGTGTTAACCAGTTGGTCCGCGGGCTTTTTATCAACCCAGTATTTTTTAACCCACAGGGATTGAAAGCGGTCCATCAGGATCTTGGTGTGAGAGCTGACGGTATAAAAAAAGACCGGCGATGCCAGCATCAACCCCTGGGATTCCAGGATTTTATCACGCACCGTCTGAAAATCATCCTTGATGGCACATTCTCCGGCTTGCAGGCATCCGTAAATTTCGACGCAAGGCGACAGTTTAAGATCACGCAGCACAATTTCTTCGACATCTGCGCCGGCATCCCGCGCCCCGGCAACCGCTTTTTTAAGCAATGCGGCGGTATTTCCCTTGCGCCGCGGACTGCCGTAAAGCGCAACTATTTTTGGTTTTTCCATTGCCTCCTCAAATTCAGCATCGATTCAACACATACAAGGATCTCTTACCTTGGCGAGTTAGCCGATTGGCCGGTTTACCGTTAGCCGGTTATAAATCGGTGAATTCAATTTTAACGGGCTCAACCAAATTTTATATTTCTAAAATGAGCCCAATCGGACAATGATCGGAACCGAAAATTTCATTGTCAATAAAAGCCTCTTTGATCCAGCCTTTTTTGATAATATCGTCGGTTACAAAAAAATAATCAATGCGCCAGCCGATGTTGCGATCTCTGGCTTTAAATCGATACGTCCACCACGAGTATTTTACGGTGTCCGGGTAAAGATGTCTGAAAGTGTCGACATAGCCGTTTTGGACAATACGGTCCAGCCAATCCCGCTCTATTCTTAAAAAGCCGGAAGTCTTTTCATTGGACTTGGGATTTTTCAAATCGATTTCGTTGTGGGCCGTATTGTAGTCACCGGTAATAATCAGGCTGCGGCCTTGTTTTTTGTACGAATTGGTATATTCAAAAAACTTTTCGTAAAAATCAAGCTTATACTGCAGCCTTTCATCGCTCATCTGACCGTTGGGAAAGTACACATTAAAAAAGATGAAATCGCCAACATCCAATTCGACAATGCGACCTTCCTGATCAAATTCAGCAATCCCCAGCTCAGTATTAACACGTTTGGGCTGAATGCGCGAATAAGTGCCGACGCCGCTGTAGCCTTTTTTTACAGTTGCATGTGACCAGCAGGATTCATAGCCAGCAATGTTGATCATCTCATCGGTCAGCTGGTTTCCCTGGATTTTGGTCTCCTGAATGGCGAATATATCCGCATCTATCTGCTGAAACAATGCGAAAAAATCTTTTTTAATAACGGCGCGCAGCCCGTTGACATTCCAGGAAATGAGCTTGATCCGCTTCTTCTTTTTCGCCATCTCTATAATCCTTTAGCCATCACGATTGAAAAGCATCACATGAATCTTAAATTCAGAGTAGGCCGGAAATGCTTTTTTTTTGAAAAGCGATATCCTTATCAAACACCGAGACGTTCAGAAATGCCCCAATACTTGGGCTTAATGGTACTCCGTTATCAATCTTGCTCAATAAAGGTTTAAGCCCAAATATAGGGGCATCTGGTATAAGGTAATTGATATCGCTTTGAGAAAAATGGCATTTCCGGTGATTATCATTCACCCAGCAATCCGTTCACTTTCTGCAGGATGTCACTATTTCCGATCCTGCCCAGAGCCTCCTTAATGGACCGCAGGCATTCGCGGATGATGGCGGTTTTGGGCCGCGATGAGCTTAGCTGGGCATCGATGGTTTTTAAATCGGCCATCATTTCCGACAATCCGTCATAATCAAGTCCCAGGTTGCCGGTTTGACTTTTAAGTGTATCGGTTAGCTGTTCAACCGCCTGGCAACTGGGCGCATCCATAATCGGCTGATCGCTCAGCTTGCTGGAGGTATCGCCTGTTGGCAGTGAACCTCCCATCAAACCTTTAACTTCAGCAGCTCCTTCGGCACTGATGCCAATGCCGCCGGACAAGGTCCGTATTTCCGCCAACTGCAGTCCAATTAGGGTTTCCGCCACCCGGCCACTGGTTTCATGGTCCATGCCCAAACCATCGCCGACATCATACATGGATACCTGCGCAGCTGTATCGCCGTTGGTTTGCTCAAACAGCTGAATCAAATATTGCTGACCGTTTTCATCCAGTTCACTCATCGCCATTGGTAACCTTTCATTGAATTTAAATGTTCACCACCCGCGATGCCCGGATTGATATTTTAAGCTGACCGCAGAGACGCAGAGTTCGCAGAGATATTTTTTTTCTTTTGCCGTTGAGAGGACGGCAAAAGAAAACCACTCAGCCGCTTCGCGGCAAATTTCTTACCTTAAAATTATCCATAGGTGATATTGATAACGATACGTTTTTTACGGTATAAAAAATTATGACCGCGCCCGGAGGGCTTGGGTTTATTTCTTTTCGGCCTCTCACCGAAAAGAAATAAGAAAAATACCCTCTGCGAACTCTGCGTCTCTGTGGTGAAAAAGTAAAATCATCAAATCCTTATCCAGCCACAACTGCTTGAATAGCCGACTTGATGTCCGGATATTCAAACTTAAACCCGTGGTTCAAGAGTTTATCCGGAATCGTGCGCTGGCTGTCCAGCAGCACATTGCCGAATTCGCCAAGTACGGTGCGGATTATAAATGCCGGAGCCGGCATAAAGGCCGGTCGGCCCAGAACCTCACCCAGCGTTTTGGCCAGCTCGCGGTTGGTTATGGGATTGGGGGCACAAAAGTTAAGCGGTCCGTTGACTCCGGGCTGTTCGGCGATAAACACGATTGCTGCCATCAAATCCGTTAAATGCATCCAGGGAAACCATTGTGCGCCACTGCCGATGGGTCCGCCCACAAAAGATTTAAATGCCGGGATCATTTTAGAAAGTGCGCCGCCGCCTTTTCCCAAAATCACACCAAATCGCATCAACGCCACCCTGACGCCCTTTTCCGTCGCCCGCAAAGCTTCGGCTTCCCAGTCGATGGATACCGACGCTAAAAAATCATTCCCGGGTGTTTCGTCTTCTTTTAAGGTGTCATCACCACGGTTGCCGTAATATCCCGCCCCGGAGGCACTGCAAAGGACCACTTCTTTATCAGACGGCAGGGCATCGACCACATTGCGGGTGGTCAGAATGCGGCTGTCATAAATTTGTTTTTTATAACTTTCACTCCAGCGTTTAAAAATGGATTTTCCGGCCAGATTCACCACTAGATCGACATCACTTACCGCTTTTTGCCAGTCACCCGGCTGGGTGGTGTCTGCTGAAATATAGTGATACCTGTCGGCGGTTATCCGATTTTGATCTGCTGCGCGTCCAATTGCCACAACGGAGTGGTCTTTATCAAGGAGATAATCAGAAAGGTTGGCGCCTACGAATCCCAGGCCACCCGTGATCAGTATCTTCATGGGTCACCTCCTGTGAGAGAGTCAATATTTACCTGTAATCAAAAACAAAAATAAAAGCGGGCTGTTGGGCCCGCTAGTGAATATCTATAGAATTTTCCAGGATGCTCAAGAACGGTTTGCATCAGGCTTTGGAACTGTTTGAACAATAAGGACACAGACCGAAAAATTCTAGTCGATGCCCGAGTATTTCATATTCGGTGGGTGTCATGTCTGCCAGATCAATATCAAAATCTTGCGGCATGGGCACGTCAGCAATACGGTCGCAGCGGATACAGCGAATATGGAAATGCTCGGAAGGATTGCCGTCAAAACGTTTTAATGGTCCGGGTTCAAGCTTTCTGATTTCACCGGATTCAGACAGGACTTCCAGGTTGCGATAAACTGTGCCCAGGCTAATGCGCGGCAACCGTTTCCGAACCATTTCATAAACCTCATCCGCACTCGGATGGGTATTGACTTTGCGAAGCTCTTCTAATATGACCTGGCGCTGACGCGTCATCCGCTGGTTGGGATGTTTTTGCAAACTGTTTTGGCCTCCTGCAGTAAATTACCCTCTATCTTCGAGAGGTTCCAATTCACAGACATCCGGTCCGCAATAATCGCCGATATATTCTGATTCCGGGCGGTACAACATGGGTTTGGGTGCGGCACCGGCAAAATATTCTTCGATGACATGAGCCGTCCAGCCGGATACTCTTGATATCGCAAATACCGGTGTGAACAGGTCAATTGGAATTCCCATGGCATAATAAAGCGAAGCGCTATAAAAATCAACATTTACGTAAATATCTTTGTTTTTGCGCTTGCGAAATTCGGTTTTTCCTGTATTTTCTAACATTTGAGACATCTCAATCCATTTGGTCTCCCCGATGCGCTCCCCCATCCGTTTGGACATGGCAGATATGATATGGGCCCGGGGATCATCAGTGTCATAGACGGCATGCCCCAGTCCGAATATTACTTTGCCGGCGTCAAATTGTGCATTCACATAAGCTTCAACCTTGTCCGGAGAACCGATTTTTTTTAACATTTCCATAACCCGCATATTGGCGCCCCCATGAAGCTCTCCGGATAACGACCCAACCGCAGCGCCGACCGAGGCATACATGTGCGCCCGGGTGGAAGCAACCTCGCGGGCCGCAAAGGTAGACGCGTTAAAAGAGTGCTCAGCGTGCAGCACCAGGCAGACATCCATAAAACGGCCCACTTCTTCATCCGGCTCCTCGCCTTTGAGCATATAAAGAAAATTGGCGGCATGACCCAGCTTGGGAGACGGTTTTATGGGTTCCTTATCGTTGCGAATTCGATCCCAGGCAGCCAGCAGGGTCGGAAATTTGGCGATCAGCCGAATGGCCATCCGCACAGCTGCTTCCTGTGTTTGATCGGTGATATCCGGATCATGATGGGCCAACAGGGAAACACCGGCCTGCAAAATATCCATCACCAGCGCGTTTTTCGGCCGTGTTTTTAGCGCATCAATTACTTCCGGCGGTATGTCTCTTTCTGCTGCCAGCTGCTCCTTAAACGCCTTTAATTCAGATGCATTGGGCAGTTTTTCAAAAAGCAATAGAAAGGCCGTTTCTTCAAAAGAGACATTATTGGCCAGATCCTGAATCAGATAGCCACGGTAAATTAATTTTCCGGCAGCGCCCTGGACGTCGCTGATGCGCGTATCGGCAATGACGACGCCTCGCAATCCCGTATTTAACATTGGTTTGCATTCATCTTCCATACATCACCTCTTCTTTTTCTTCCCCACAAAGGAATTGATCTAAAATCATTCGTTTATCTTTTAAAATGGATTTTGTAATCCAAATTGTCAAGAGGGAAATAGAATAAAATGAGCGGATTGGGGCTGATTCAGTGAAAGGCGTTGGTTTGGTTCGACGCGACCTGTCCGCCAACAAAAAGCCCCTGACCGGTTGAGGTTCACCGGACAGGGGCTGAAAGCTTAGCCAATATGCATCATCAGTATGGCATTTTTTCCGGCGGGCGGCGTTCGGGTACATATTCATGCGCTATTTTGCCGTCGTTCCAGTCCTGGGAAACGTAAAGGTTGCAGTAACAACTGCCGAACTCTTCGATATCCGGCACGCTGTAAACACAGGGGCAAAAAATATCGCGGTCCAATTCCTTGTCGCCCGAAAGCAAGCGGCAGGGACATCCCATGTAGCCGTAATTTTCCTTGTTGGCGATCAATGCTTCGAGCAACTCAAAGGTCCGCTCCTTGTCCTTGTTAAAAAAATAGCCTTTGGCTTCCTGTACTTTTTTCATTCGATCATAAAGTTCCTGTGGTGTCATCACATTCCCAGAGCCTCCTTAATTTCTTTTTCTTTGTAACCCACAACAACGGTTTCGCCGATGATGATGGTCGGAAACGAGCAGCGTGGATTAAATTTTTTAACATCCTCGATAATGGCCTTGCGCTCATCACCCTCAAGCTTATCCACATCGACAAATTCATATTTTATGGTGCATTCGCCCAGAAACTTTTTAGTGGCTTTGCAGTGGCTGCAGGTGCTCAAGGAATACATTTTAACTTTCGGCTGCGACATGAGAACATCCTTTCGTGATGTTGGATATGATGATCATCGGTTTTCAGAATTAGGCGCAATCAACAATTCGCTTGAAAATTCCGACCTGCCACACGTCGAAATTCAAAGAGTCTTGCAAAGTAGTACAAAATTATATTTATTTCAATTAGAAAATAAAAATACCTAATGGTTTACAATAATTGGGAGATATGGTGGGTTTATCCCAGAACCCATCTTCAATTGCTGCCAAACGTTAAATCAAATTCCATACCAAAACCACATAAACTGCCATAAGTTTAAAACTGATATAATTACAATCACTTAAAATATTTTCAAATATATCCTCATTTCTGGGCTTCCAAAATTGAGACGATTTGAGACACTTGAACGTTAACTATGGCGGTTGATGAACACAAAGCACCAACGGTTCCATCAATTGAATTGATAGAGTTGGACCTCCTATCGGTGCAAACGGTTGATTTACGGTCGGCTATGCTAGCCCAAAACGGCATCATCGTTTAAAAAGAGATGCGAATTTATAAATTTCAAAATAGCGTATGTCGTCTTTCGTCTCAGGCAAGATTTGAGACATACCTGTATCATAAGACAAAATTAGCAGTTATACGGAATCTGGTATCCGGTCGACCAGATACATAGAAAAAGCATCTAAAGAATAATATTATGCGATTCCAGCACCTTGCGCCACCCTACAGATTGTTTAAAAATGCTGTTGTTACATAAATCCTATTGGCATAAAATTTGCCAATAAACAGTTGATAAATCGGTTAAATTTTGCTTCTCTAAGGGCCTTGACAAAACCAAAGTTTTAGCTTATTGAGAATCATTACTATTTAATCACACCTTAATACAGTGTCCACATAAACTTTCAACATCTTCATTTGATGAAACTCAACCCAATTTAATTTTAATCCATCGTTTCAGAAGGGAGGATTTATATGCCAGACGAAAAAAAAGTGATTCCTAAAAAGAAACAGCTCGAGCCCAGAGAGCTCACCACCTGTGAAGCTACCGCTCAGATGCTCGCCAAGGCTCGCAATGACGGTGTCGAGCTCGCCTTTGATCGGGCGCAAAACATGAAAGCCTGTCCCATCGGGGCAGATTCAGCCTGCTGCAAGCATTGCTTTATGGGCCCCTGCCGGCTGAATGCCAAAGATCCATACGCAAAGGTGGGCGTGTGCGGTGCCACCATCGATACCATCATGTCGCGAAACTTTGCGCGTGCCGTTGCTGCCGGTTGTGCCGCCCACACCGACCACGGTATGGCCATGCTGGATTTATTCCGCGAGGTGCTGGAAGGCCACATCAAGGACTATGAGATCAAAAATGTCCAGAAATTGTATTACGTGGCTCAGGAAATGGGCATCGAAACCGAAGACCGCGAGGTCAAAGATATCGCTATGGATCTGTATAAGGAGCTGGAGCGGACCTATACCCAGGTCGATGGCGAGCTTCCGTTTGCCAAACGGGTTCCGGAAAAAACCCTGGAAACCTGGCGCAAGGAAGGTATTGTGCCCCGCGGTGCCATGCGTGAAATCATGGAGCTTATGCATCGATCTGCCATCGGCGTCGATCAGCATTACGCCAACATCACCAAGCAATGCAGCCGCACGGCCTTGGCCGACGGCTGGGGCGGTTCCATGGTGGCCACCGAGATCGCAGACATTTTATTCGGCACGCCGTCGCCGATTGCCATTGAGACCAACATGGGCGTCCTGAAAGAAGACCAGGTCAACATCATTGTTCACGGCCATGAGCCCAATCTGTTTGAATCCATGGTCGCATCGGTGGCCGAACCGACCCTGATACAGGCTGCCAAAGACGCCGGTGCCAAAGGCCTCAACCTGGTCGGGATGTGCTGCTCGGGTCTGGAAATGTTTTCACGCCACGGCACACCGCATGCCGGCAACTTCATGTCCACTGAGACCGTCCTGGTAACCGGTGCGGTGGATGCCATGGTGGTCGATGTGCAGTGTATCAAACAGGCACTGGCCCAGGTGGCGGAATGCTATAAGACCCAGTTGATCACCACCAATCCGCGCGCACGGATTGAAGGTGGCAAGCATATCGAATTTCACGAAGACAAACCCAAAGAATGCACCGATGAAATTGTCCTCCAGGCCATCGGGCGTTTTAAGAACCGGGGTGTGGAAGTGGAAATCCCCAACATCGTCAATACCGGTGTGCATGGCTTTTCCCATGAGTACATCAACTACATGCTGGGCGGAACCTTCCGCGCTTCCTACACGCCGCTGAATGACAACATCATCAACGGCCGCATCCGTGGAGTTGCCGGCGTGGTGGGATGCAACAACCCCCGCATGAAGCAGGATTATGTCCATGTCAATCTGGTCAAAGAGCTGATCAAAAACGACGTGCTGGTCGTTCAAACCGGATGTTCGCAGATTGCGCTGGCCAAAGCCGGGCTGACAACGCCTGAAGCGGCCCATCTGGCCGGTCCCGGCCTCAAGGAAGTCTGTGAAACGGTGGGTATGCCGCCGGTGCTGGGGTTAGGCGCATGTGTGGACAACAGCCGCATTCTGATCGCCTGTGCCGAAATGGTCAAAACCGGTGGTTTGGGCGACAGCATCGCCGATCTGCCGGTGGCCGGTTGCGCACCCGAGTACATGAGTGAAAAGGCCATCACCATCGGCCAGTACTTTGTGGCCTCCGGTGTGTTTACGGTCTTCGGGGTAACCTTCCCGATTGTCGAAGGTACCAAATTCCACAAGCACCTGTTTGAAGAGCTCGAAGAGCTGGGCATGGGCAAGTGGGGTTTTGCCACCGACCCGTTTGAAATTGCCAAAATGATGATCGCCCATATCGACAAGAAACGCAAAGCGCTGGGCATCGACAAGGCCCGCGAGCGCGTCCTGATGGATATGGCCGATCGCCGCGATATGGATGCAGCTTAAACCCACAAGCTGCTGTCTATAATAAAAAATGGGGCCCCAACCCGGGCCCCATTTTTATTCTGGATAACTTTGTACGCGCCATCAAATACGATTAACGTTTATTGAGATTGGGTATTCATAACCGAAATCCACAATCCAGCCAAAGTATGGATTGTGACCTCCAACATACATTCTTGGAAAGAAACTCAACCAGGGGATTTTTAGATTTGTGATACAAAATGGATATCGCAAGTTTTTCGGAGGTTCAAAACTTTGGATATGTTGGAGTAATCGCAGCTATCATTAAAGACATAGAATCAATATATCTAACTTTTATTTTCCTATATATTTGGCGAGCTCCTTACTCCACTCAGGACTTTCGCTGACAGACAGCAAAACTTGATTAATCTTTTCCAAGAGTGAATTTCCGTCGCGAAAAGCCAGTCCGTAGCTCTTGCCTGCGAATGCGAAAGGTAGAACTGAGAGCGACTTATATTTTCCTTCCGCTTGGGCGTCTCTGATATAGTATTTCAAGACAGCATCTTCGCCGACTACCGCATCTACATGGCCTGAATCAAGTGCCTCGACCAAATCTTCCCCATCCATGAAAATGCGCACCTTGATTCCTTGTTCCATTAGATACTCGAAAGCTGGTGAAGCTCTCACTGCACCTACTTTGATTTTAGCCAGGTCCTGAGGTCCTTTAATCTCTGAATGCATTTGGTCGAGGGTGAAGGCACTGGCAAGCAGGGCGGTAATGCTGGCAATCATCACTGTGCTACCTACCGCCAGCAGCGCTGCAATCGTCCGCCCACTTAGCGTCCTGAATTCATAATAGCGGATGGGGCCTGAAGTAACGAACAGCAGCCCAGTAATGAATGCTTCTAAAATCTTGCCTCTTTGGTTTTTCATTGAATAGAGCTTTTCATTGATGCGATGCTCCAACATAAAAAGAGTGCCACCGATTAAAATGGCCACACCAAAAATAATTCCTACGGCAATAAGCAGCTTCTTATTTAGTAATACATTCTTTATAGATTGCATAATACCATGCTGCTTTACAGCAATGGAAAGATGCGTATTAAAAAAGGAATGGGAAAAATCAATAATTTGTTCGCTGTCCTGCGTAATAGAGAGACACGAAACAGCAACATCCGCCTTGCCTTGGGCGACTGATTCTATCAGCTCTTCACGATCGAATTCCTCAATGTTGTACTGGAGCCCCAATTCTTCGGCTATTTTATCCCAGAGGAAAATGCTTATCCCTGAATAAGCGTTACTATCTTTAATGACGAAGGGTGGGCAAAGGCGCACTGCAACTCTTACTGGGCCCTCTGCCGATTGACCATAGAGTGTATAAGGTAGAGCCAACCAAAGCGTAAAAAAGAGAGGCGTATAAAATAAGACTATAGACCTGAATTTGGAGCACCACATGTAAATCACCTCAATATAAAATTCAAATCAGCCGATTACAGATTGAGAATATCACCAAAGTGGCGAACTTGTGATATCAATTCTATTTTTAAAATATCACTCCAATCGTCATTCTTGGGGCGATAATAAGCTATTCAGACAAATATCCCTTTCCATAATAAGGATAAATATTCAAATATGCTATCTTCTTGTATATTCCAGTACGATGGATATATGCTGGCAGACTATTGTCAATAATATATTCTTTCCCGTTTTTATCTGTATATGCACAAGCAACATGGTTTGGGCTGGTTGAGTTACCATGATAAACGGTGATCGCGTGTGCCTGATATCCAGCTTTTTTCAAACAATAGACACTAAATGCTGTATATAACCAGCATTCTCCTTGCTTTTTGCTGAAAATAATATGTGGGTTCTTATAATCCTCTATCGATCTTAACCTAATCCGTTTATAGGTAAAGTTTCTACTTATGTAGTAATCCAACAAGTCAGGGCTGTTTAATCGTTCCGTGACGTCACTAAAATTAGTCCATCGATCAGTACCGTCATACTCAAACCCTGATTTGTACCATGCCTCATTTAGCAATTCGCCAAGACTATAATGTGAAATATCAATTTGCTTTAACTTGTCATTTAACGCCAGCCAATAGAGGGCTTGCAGTGGTGAGCAAAATTTTCGTACATTTGGACGCCCCACATCATATATGCTTTCAAAAGCTGAATCGAAATCCTTTCTATTTTGGTCGTAGAACACACAAATTCGTTCCAATGCGAGTGCGTCTTTTTCAGAAATGCCATCTTGAATTTCGGGAATTTTACCAAATTCTTGTGCCAATAATGGATTGTGTTTTGCTAAATTATTAAACGTTGTTGGATATGATCCAGAATACGGTGTGTTAGGTTTAGTAGATGACGTGCATCCCCCAGCTAATATGAATAATAAAACAATCAATATACTAATATGATGGTATCGGACACTCATAGTAAGGGATTCACCTAAAAAAAAATAAAAGCTTAGCGTAGGTTCTCAACTTTGGATATATTGAGAATACATGAACTTTGCCGATTTTACAGATACATATCGAATATCGCAAGGTTTTTAGGGGGTTGGAATTTACGGATTTGTAGGAGCAAATTGTGACATTTTATTAAATTACAGGCTTTCAAAAGGTTGATTTCCATCATCTATTTTGCGGCTTTTCTCCGATTTCGTTCTTTAATGATAATTTCTAGCTCTTTACTCATTTGACCTGCAATTGCTGTATTTTCTTCTGCCCGTCTGGCCAAATAGGGT
>JASJAN010000070.1 GCA_030066985.1 Desulfobacterales bacterium | reverse complement strand
CGATTCCCGGCGGCTTTTTTGAAAGCGGGCTGTGGATCGATTACCTGGTGATGCTGTTCACCAGTTTTTTGCCCTGGCTGCTGATGCGCCGAACCTATACCGTCGACCGCAAAGGCGGCGCCCTTCTGCTCGCCTGCTATGTGGGATATTTAACCTACCTGATTATCAAGGCATAAAGGGTTCAAAGGTTCAGCGTTCAGGGTTCAATCTTTCAGGAACCTTTGAACCTTTAAACTTTGAACCTATAAACCCGCCTCCTGGATTTGTTTGATCAGCTGAGCCATATCCTCCGGCAGCGGGCTCTCAAACACCATCCATTCATCGCTTTGCGGATGGGCAAGGCCCAGTCGCCAGGCATGCAGCATCTGACGCCTGGCTGATTTTAAAACCTGCAGGATCTGGTCCGGACGGCGGCTTTGTCTGGCAATTGTTTTTTCCAGCTTCCGGGGCCGATAAACTTTATCGCCCACAATGGGATGCTGCATGGCCGCACAATGCACCCGTATCTGGTGTGTTCGCCCGGTTTTCAACGTCACCTCCAGAAGAGCAAACTGCTTAAATTGGTCCTTTATTGCCCATTGGGTCTCCGCGGTCCGACCGCTGCGGCTTACAGTGGACATGCGTTTTCGATCCGCCGGGTGCCGGCCGATGGGCAGATTAATGGTTCCGGAAGGTGTACTGGGTACTCCATGGACGATGGCCAGGTATTGTTTTTGAACCTGACGGGATTTAAATTGGCGGGCTAAATGCGTGTGGGATAGGTCGTGTTTGGCCACCACCAGTGTGCCGGATGTGTCCTTATCCAGGCGGTGAACGATGCCCGGCCGCAATTCACCACCGATTCCCCCCAGATCCGTGCAATGATAAAGCAGGCCATTAACCAGTGTTCCGCCATCATGGCCCGGGGCCGGATGCACCACTAAACCGGGCTGTTTGTTGACCACGATGATGGCGTCGTCTTCAAACAGAATATCCAGCGAAATGGGTTCAGCTTTGAGCTCTATTGCAGCCGGCGGCGGGATGATGCCTGAAATTGTATCGCCAGACTTGATTCGATAGCCGGGTTTTTTCACTTGACCATTGACGTTAAAATGGCGATTGCCGATCAACCCGGCCACAAAGGAGCGCGTGTGGCCCTCAATCTTTGAGGCCACAAACACATCCAGCCGCTGACCCTCATCAGATGGTTTGACATGTAGGGTAATGGCACCGTTGGGAGGCATGAAAATGGGCACGCCAAGGTGGGTTAGTTTTAAGCTTTATCCGTAACGAACAGAGATTCGATCTCGGTCAGAATGGTTTCCTCATCCTTTTTTTTGGCAGTCGAAAGCTCTCTGACCAAAAGAATCTGGGCTGTATCGTAAAGCTTGCGCTCACCAAAGGACAGATCTTTGGTAAGTTTCAGCAGAAACAGATCTCTGAAAACTTCGGCGACATCATAAAGTGAGCCGGTTTTGATTTTGTCCATATATTCGCGATAGCGGCGATTCCAGTTCTGGTTATCGGTGTTGGCTTCTTTTTTGGATTGCATCACCGCATAAACCTTGGGAATCTCTTTTTTGGGGATCACGTCTCTTAAACCGACCGATTCGACATTGTTGGTCGGTATCATGATGGTCATGCCGTTTTCGATGACCTTCATGATATAAAAATCGTGTTTTTCTCCGTTGACCACGCGGCTTTCAATTGCGATGATCTCTCCGACGCCATGCGCTGGATAGACCGCAAGGTCGCCGACTTCAAATGTGCGTATGGGTACGTTATTGGATTTTCCGCCCTCTTTGTCCTTTTTTTCTGTCATATTTACACCGCTAAGCGCTAAATTTAAAAAGCGACCTCATTTTGAGGCGGCTTTTCGCAATTTTACCAAATTTTACCATTTATAATAAATTTCATAGCATACCTTTGGTCAACAATCAATAAAAAAGGGTTGGCACCTGATGGCGCCAACCCTTCTTGGGTTTTCTATGATGCTGCAATTAAGTGCTGTTTACAGGAGAAACGGCACCAACAGCAAGGCCACAACATTGAGGATCTTGATCATGGGATTAACGGCGGGGCCGGCTGTATCCTTGTACGGATCGCCGACAGTATCGCCGGTAACCGCTGCCTTATGAGCGTCACTTCCTTTGCCGCCCAGGTGGCCGTCTTCAATGTGTTTTTTGGCATTGTCCCAGGCCGCTCCACCGGTGGTCATGGAAATGGCGACAAAAACGCCGGTGATGATGCTGCCGATCAGCAGACCGCCCAGCGCGATTTTGCCCAGTAAAAACCCGACCAGCACCGGTGCGATAACCGGCAGCAGTGCCGGAAGGAGCATTTCTTTCAAAGCGAATTTGGTAACGATGTCAACGCATCGTCCGTAATCCGGTTTGGCAGTGCCTTCCATAATTCCGGGAATTTCACGGAACTGACGTCGGACCTCATCCACCACCGCGCCGCCGGCGCGCCCCACGGCATTCATGGCAATCGATGCAAACAGATACGGCAGAAGTCCGCCGATAAACAGACCGATAATGACCTTAACGTTACTGAGGTCAAAACTCAACTCCTCGGTTCCGCCGTGCAGCACAAATTCCTGGGTGTAGGCGGCAAACAGCACCAAAGCAGCCAAACCAGCTGAACCGATGGCATACCCTTTGGTCACAGCCTTGGTGGTGTTACCAACCGCATCCAATGGATCGGTGACCGCGCGCACGCTTTCATCCATTTCCGCCATTTCGGCGATACCGCCGGCATTATCGGTAATCGGGCCATAGGCATCAATGGCGATCACCATTCCGGTCATCGACAGCATCGACATGGCCGCCATGGCAATGCCGTAAAGTCCGGCAAAATAATAGGCCACACCAATTGCCGCACAGATGGCCAGCACCGGAGCGGCAGTGGACTGCATGCTGACACCCAAACCGGCAATGATATTGGTGCCGTGTCCGGTGGTCGATGCATTGGCCACTGCTTTAACCGGTCCGTATATTCCGGTGTAATACTCGGTGATGATAACGATCAAAACGGTCAGCACCAGACCCACCAGGGTGGCATAATAAATCGATAGCGCTGAAATGTCCGGGAATCCGCCCATCATTTTTTGACAGGCAAAGAAGAAGGCAACGCCCGCCAGGATAGCAGAGCCGAACATTCCTTTATAAAGGGCCCCCATGATGTATTCGCCTGAGCCCAAGCGGACAAAAAACACGGCGATCATGGATGCAACAATCGAGATCGCGCCCAGCACCAGCGGAAATTCGGTGGCAATGGCGATATTCGGATAAATCAGGTTGCCCAGCAGCATGGCCGCAACCGCGGTGACAGCATACGTTTCAAATAGGTCGGCTGCCATACCGGCGCAGTCTCCCACGTTATCGCCGACATTATCAGCAATGGTTGCCGGGTTACGGGGATCATCTTCGGGAATTCCGGCCTCGACCTTACCCACCAGGTCTGCGCCAACATCCGCCCCTTTGGTAAAAATGCCGCCGCCCAAACGGGCAAAGATCGAAATCAGGCTGCCACCAAAACCAAGGGCCACCAGCGCGATGACTGCTTCTCTACTCGGCGTTCCCATTTGGATTAATATAGCATAATAACCGGCCACAGACGTCAGGGCCAGACCGGCGACGATCATTCCGGTAACCGAACCGCCTTTAAAGGCCATGGACAGGCCTTTGGACAGTCCGCCCTTGGCTGCTTCAGCAGTGCGCACGTTGGCCAGAACCGATACGCGCATGCCGATATAACCCGCCAGAAAAGAGGCGATGGCCCCGAGCAAAAAACCGATGGCGGTTTTTACCCCCAGTGTAAAAATGATGATCGCAAAAATAATGATACCGGCGATGCCCATACTTTTCAGCTGCCGATTCAAATAGGCAATGGCACCTTCCTTGATCGCATTGGCAATTTCCTGCATTTTTTCATTTCCGGCCGGCGCACCTTTAACCATAACCGCAAGAATGATCGAAAACAACACTCCCGCAGCACCAACCAGCGTACAAATTAACGGTAAGTAATTCATCCTCTCCTCCATTTAATATGTTAGCGTTTTAACTCTAATGACCAATCCTTTTGATTAAACTGATTCATTCCAGCCTTGGTCCCTTCCTTTAGAATGGTTACCACCGCATCCCGGGCCCGATCTATGATCGTGCCCAAAAGCTTTGATTCGTCGTCGTAAAAGGGTCCCAAGACATGATCTGAAACGCTGCTCCCTGTCTCGGACCGTCCAACACCGATACGCAAACGCACAAAAGCGTCTTCGCCAACAGCATGGATAATCGATTTCAGGCCCTTGTGTCCGCCATGCCCTCCTTTCTCTTTTATTTTTAATCTTCCGAAGGCAAGGTCGATGTCGTCGTGAATAACGATCAGATCCTTGCTTTGTATTTTAAAGTAAGCGCTCAATTTCTGAACCGGCGAGCCACTGCGGTTCATAAATGCCATCGGTTTGGCCAGCATGACCGCCTGGTCTTCGATGTCGCCGCGGCCGAAACGCACGTCGAACTTGTTCTTGTTGACGGAAATGCCAAATTCCCCGGCGAGCTTATCGGCCACCATAAACCCGGCATTATGCCGTGTATTTTCGTATTGGGCCCCGGGGTTGCCAAGTCCGACAATCAGACGCATGTGCGATGGTAACAAGCGCTTGTTATCCTCTCGTTCCGGGGCCGCCTAAACAGCAGACGATAATGTAACACCCACAGTCGTTCCGGTTGAGAACTGCAGCAGGCGTTGCTGCCCGACAGGCCGTTACTCCCCTTTTGACTCTTCCTCGGAGGGGGTCTCTTCACCTTCTGGCGCTTCTTCGGCACCTTCTTCAGCCACTTCTTCGCCTTCCTCGAGCTCCTCTTCCTCAACGATTTCTTCTTCAACCTTCGGTGCCAGGACCGTTAGAACCGTGAAATCAATATCCTCGGGCAATTCAACATCGTCGGGCAAATCAATATCATTGATGTGAACCGATCCCCCAATATCGAGGTCACTAATATCCACTTCTATTGTTTCCGGGATGGCCGTCGGCAGACAAAACACCTCTATTTCGCGGCGGACGATCTGTAATATGCCGCCATCTTCCACTCCCTGTGATTTGCCTTTCACCGTAACCGGAATCATCGCATTAATCTTGCGTGACAGATCGACTTCATAAAAATCAACGTGCAGAAATTGTCCGGTCACCGGGTGGGTCTGAAGTTCTTTGACCATTGCCGAGCGCGATCCGGTTTGCCCGTTCTTAATTTGCAATTTGAGCAAAACAGAACCGATGCTGGATTTTTTAACAATTTGTTCAAACTCTTTGTTATCAATCGATAACATAACCGTCTCGGTTTTTGGGCCGTATAATACAGCCGGAATCCGGCCCTCACGACGCAAGACCCGTGCAGGACCATTGCCGGTTGTTTTTCTGACCTGAGCTTCTAAACTAGTTTGTTCCAATGGGTTATCCTCCTTAACTCATACTCCATATAAGATGCACTACACGAATAAAGACGTCACTGAATCGCCCCGATAGCTGCGGATAATGGCTTCACCCACCAGCTCTGATATCGAAATGACGATTATTTTGCCGCAGGCGATGGCATTTTCTCGCAGCGGTATGGTGTCGGTGACGACCACACTTTTCATATCAGAAGCGGAAATTCGATCGATTGCCGGCCCGGAAAGTACCGCATGAGCACAGCAGGCATGGATCTCTTTGGCCCCATTTTCTTTGAGCGCATGGGCCGCTTCGGTTAGCGTTCCGGCAGTATCTGCCATGTCATCCAGAATGACCGCGGCCTTACCTTGCACCTCACCGATAACCGCCATGGCCTTGGCCTGGTTGGGAGCTGATCGCCGCTTATCGATAATTGCCAGGTCTGCATCCAGACGTTTTGCAAACGCCCGTGCTCTTTCAACCCCCCCGGCATCCGGTGAAACAACCACAAGGTTAGCATTAAAATTCTGGCGAATATGTTCAATTAGCAACGGTGCGGCAAAAATATTGTCTACCGGAATATCAAAAAATCCCTGGATCTGCCCGGCATGCAGGTCCATTGTAATCACCCGGTTCGCACCGGCAACAGCCAGCATATTTGCCACCAGCTTGGCGCTGATGGGGACCCGTGGAGCGACTTTTTTGTCCTGACGAGCATAGCCGAAATACGGCACCACTGCGGTGATTCTTTTTGCTGATGATCGCTTGAGCGCATCAATCATCAAAAGCAACTCGACCAAGTGGTCGTTAACCGGTGCACAGGTGGATTGGATCACAAAGACATCCTTAGACCGAACATTTTCATCGATTTCGATCTGGATTTCACCATCGCTAAAGGTTTTGACTTGCGCACTTCCCAACGACAGATTCAAATACTCGCAAATTCGAGTTGCCAGCTCCGGATTCGAGTTACCCGAGAATATTGAAATACCTTCCATTTAGCAGTCCGCTGTTTAGATTACTTTTGCGTTGATTAAAGCCCCTTGCGTTTGAAAGCGGTCATACCACACCACAAAGGGCACGAAGTTCACAGAGTTTGTAAAAGTTTTTATTTGACTGACCTTCTTTGAACTCTGTGTGTCTTCGTGGTTTTCAGCCACCTAAATTTGTCACGCCAGTGTTGCGCAATAGATATTGAATTTGGCTGGGGCGGGAGGATTCGAACCTCCGAATGCAGGGACCAAAACCCTGTGCCTTGCCGCTTGGCGACGCCCCAAAACCCTGGATGGCAGAATCAGGACCACTGCAAATGTGAATCAGCGCCCGTTACAATCATTCAACATCGATCAGTTTGGGGCTGGAATCAAGGATGGGGTCCACAAGAAACAGCTGTGAATCCTTGAGCTCCGTATCACAACTTAATGATTGTTTGGCCGATTTTGCCGTATCAGTATCGTCGAACAATCCGAAAACTGTCGGACCGCTGCCGCTCATCAGCGCTCCTATTGCACCGCAGTCAAGCAATTTTTCTTTGAGCACACCTATTTCAGGATATGTTTGAGCTGTAACCGTTTCAAGATCATTGAATAAATGGTGCTCAGGCTCGAATCGCGACTGCTTTAAATGAGTGCTTGTAGGTTTTTTTTCATCTTTTGTCAATGCCAAATTAAGATTTTGATATATCTGGGTCGTTGAAACCTTAAATCCCGGATATAACAATAAAACATGATACGGTAGCGGGCCTTCAAAAGGGTTCAGTTTCTCGCCAATTCCAGTGGCAATCGCTGGTTTTTGAAAAATAAAAAAAGGCACATCAGCCCCCAGTGTCAGGCCCATTTCCATCAGCTGCTGCTCGGTGAACGGGTCATCATAAATGGTATTCAATGCCAGCAGAACGCTGGCAGCATTTCCGCTGCCGCCGCCCAAACCTGCCGCTACCGGAATATTTTTTACCAGACGAATATCGATGCCTTCGGCGGAATTCAAATTCTGGTGAAATACAGCAGCTGCCCGATAGGCAAGGTTGGTGGCATCACTGGGAACGAAAGGGTGAGCGCACTGGATGCTTATTTCACCGCTGGGGGCTGTTTGAAGGTAAATCTCATCATACAGCGTTACACAACACATCAACGAAAATAATTCGTGATAACCATCGGACCGCTTGCCGCGCACGTGCAAAAACAGATTGATTTTGGCAGGTGATAGTATCTTCATAACGCTTCGCTTGGGTTCAGGGTTCCCGGCTTCGCTCTTCGGGCTTCCGTCTTCGCTCTTTTGAGCTACGCCGCGACAAGTCGCCGCGGCGAGCGGGGTTCAGAGTTCCGCGTTTCGTGTTATGTGGTATGCGTCTTGAGCAGCCCGTGATTATATATCTGTCATCTGCTTCTCGGTTTTCAAACCTCTAAACCTTTGAACGTTGAACCTTTGAACCACTGAATGGAGGGATGATAGAACAGAAGATGAAATATCGGTGTTATTTTTTATAATATCGTGTACTTTAGCGCCTACTGCTTTTCCTTAACATACATAATGCGCAAATCGTAAAGAATATTTTTCAGCAAATTTTCTTCTTCTTCGCTCAAATTCCCGGCGGTTTTTTCCTGCAGCATACTGAGTATGTCAATGGTTTGTTTGGCCATCGGCAAATTTTTATTCTTTTGACCGGTAGTGGGGTCTTCAATAGCGCCCAGTTGCAGCAGAGCCGATGCATTCAATGATGCCACGAAAGTTGCAAAATTGATTTCCGGAAACTGCGGCTGCGGCTCCTGTTGTTGCTCGGCCGACGCATCAGCTGTTTCTTGCGATTCAGCTGCTTCCTCTGCTTCGGCTGCCGGTGCTTCTTTTTCTTCGGTTTCGGCATCATCAACAGTGCCATCAGCGAAAATGCGGCGATCTTTAACGACAAAATCTTTTTTTCCCTCTTTTTCCTCAGCCATTATTGAACCTCCCTGGTGTTGTATATCAGGCAAGCGCCCTGAATCCGAGCGTATATCATAGGGTGCCCAGCTATTTTGTCAAGGCCCCATCTGATTAGATGTCACCAAATGCATACTTGCTGATCAATTCCTCGATATCCAGCGCCGATTCGGTCTCGGTTATGGTATCCTCCGGTTCCAGGATTTCATCTGATCCACCCGGTGATAGTTTGATATATTTATCTCCGATAAGACCGGATGTTTTAACCGAGGCAATCACATCATCCGTCAGCACAATAGTTTTTTGAATTTTCAGGCGCACCTTCGCGGTATTATCTGTGGGATTTAGCGATATGGAATCCACCTGTCCGACCTTCACACCGGCAATTTCCACCTGAGCACCGGCTTTCAAACCGGTAACGGATAAAAACCGGGCGTTCAAAAAGTAGTGGTCATCGCCGAGCAGTTTCATTTTCCCGAGTTGAATTGTCAGATACCCAACACAGATCAGACCGATGAGGACAAAAATACCGACACCTAATTCAACAGAGCCCTTTTTCATTATTCCTCCATTATTCAGGTTCAGCGTTCTGCGTTCATAGGTTCAGGGTTATGGCTACTGGCGGCCGTTCGATGGTTGCTCAATACACTACCTATAGCGTAACCCGATACGCGAAAACTGCACACCCTGAGCGAAGTCGAAGGGCAACGCGTAACCCGGAACTTCTGAACCTTGAACCTTGAACCTTCTTACCTATATTTGACACTCCCAGAATATATTCTGCTGTTTTTCAACATCCGCCAGCATGGTTTCAATTTGGCTGTTTTTGCGGGCCTGGGATATCCCTGCAGCCACAGAAAAACACAATCCTTTGCTGTTCTCTGATGCACCGAAGATTGCATCTGTTTCCAGGTTGCGGGACAGTTTATCGCAAAACATCCCCGCCTGTTCCGTATCGGTATCGGGTAAAACCACCATAATTTTGTTCATATCATATCGGAAACAGGTGTCGGTGATATAAACATTGTGTTTCACAAAATTGGCGAAATTTCTTAAAGCGGTTTGACTGGCCACATGCCCGGCAATGCGGTCGACATCTTCCAGATTTTCAACGGATAGCAACACAATCGAAAACGGTCGCGAGTGGCGTTGCAATCGGAACATCTCTCGAGCCAATCGCTTCTGTCCCTGAGATCGCGAAGCAACGCCGGTTAATTCGTCATGCGGACTTTCCAGGCCTTGGATAAAACTGCGTACAACCGGATCAGAGGTTTGCTGCAACTCCTCCGGGGTACCTTGAAACCGAATTTGACCTTCGTCAAGCATGGCAATCCGCTGGGATATAAAAAACACATCGGGAATTTCATGACTGACGATGATGCCCGTAAAACCAAAACGTTGCTGATAGTCGGAGATCATGCTGTGGACCGCTGTTTTTCGAATCGGATCGAGGCCGGTGGTGGGCTCATCAAATAATACAATTTCAGGATCGGTAACCAGCGCCCGCGCCAGAGCAACCCGTTTTTTCATCCCACCGGAGAGTTGAGACGGGTATTTGTTGTCAATATCATATAAATCCAACTGATTCAGCTTGGCCTGAACCCGCTCCTCGATTTTGGTTTGATTATGATCGGTGTTTTCAATAAGCGGCAATGCCACATTTTCAGCCACCGTCAAAAAGTCAAAAAGAGCGGTATCCTGAAATACATAACTAAATTTTCGCTTCAACGCTTTGCGCTCAGCCTTTTTCATCGCGGCCAATGGTTTTCCATCAAAAAGGACCTCACCGGAATCCGGATTCAACAGACCGATGATGTGTTTCAGCAATACACTTTTGCCCGTACCACTCTGCCCGATGATCGACAGGATTTGCCCGCGATAAATACTTAAGTTGACGCCAGCAAGCACGGTAACGCCGTCGAAACGCTTTGTGGCATTTTTTATTTCGATAAGCGGTTTATCCATTTTTTGAATTTTAAACGCTTGATTTAAATCCTAAGTTGAGCGCTTGTCGAGGTCGAAGATCCGCCTCTGGCGGATTGCCGCCTTGTTGGGTCGTCTTGTCCCGTCGTAGCTCGAAGAGCGAAGTCGGAAGCTGAAAGCGAAGCCCAAAGGGTTTCAAATTAGATATCATTCCTTTTAATCAAATAACAAATAACGAATAACAGGTAACACCCAATTGAGTCTTAACTCAATTGGGTTTAGAGTAAGAAAGTGGTTAGCGCATAATCCGCGATTAGCACCAAGACACATGAAAGCACAACTGCCGATGTGGTCGATTGGCTGACACCTTTGGCACCGAATTCGGCCCGGGTATGGGTGTAATACCCCTGATAGCAACAAATCGATACCACGATCACAGCAAACACCAGTGACTTGATAAAACCGCCGGTAACATCCACCATAGCGACGGATGATTCAACCCGCGCAAAATACAGACCCGGGTTCAGACCCAGTAGAACCGAACCGGTTAAATAGCCGCCCAGAATGCCGACCACGTCAAACAAGGCCGTCAAGAGCGGAAAACTGATGAGTGCCGCTGCAATTCGAGGGCTGACCAAAAAACGAATCGGATCGATGTCCATGGTTTCAAGGGCATCGATTTGTTCGGAAATCCGCATAATACCGATCTCGGCGGCCATCGCCGACCCGCCTCTGGCGATCACCATCACCGCAGTCAGCACCGGCCCCATTTCTCGAATCAAACTCAGGGCAACCGCAGAACCCAACACACCGGTGGAGCCGTATTTTACCAGCAAATAATAGCCTTGAAGTCCCAGCACCATTCCGGTAAATGCACCGGTCAGGCAAATCACAAAGATCGATTTCATGCCAATGAAATAAACCTGGTACAAAATCTTGCTGATCTGCAATGGCAGTGAAAAAATGAGCACAAAACCTTTAGCAAAAAACAGGGAGATTCTACCCAGATCTTTGATGAAAACAAGGGTGAAATGGCCAAGGGCGGCCACCGGATTTTTGAGAGCCGTGAGCAGTTCCATTGAGTTGTCCTAGCTGCAATCTGTTATCCGCAAACGCCATAAGCATTTGGAATACAACAAAACATAGCAAAATGTGAATTAGGTTGCAAGAAACGAAGATGCTACTTGATTTGACGATTGTCCATTGACGCCTTTTTTCAAAAAGGTTAACAAAAACGGTTGGGCCCGTTTGCCCGTTGAGTCCGCCTCCGGCGGATTATGCCGGTTAAAACTAAATCGAATCTTTTTTTAACGGGCTCAACCGGAAAACCCAAAACTACGTTTCTAAGCCATGATGCGAGTAGAGAATCTAACCAAAACGTACGGCGAGCTGAGTCTATTTACAGGCATCAGCTTTACTCTCAATCCCAGAGAACGCCTCGGTGTCGTCGGTCGCAACGGCCACGGCAAAACCACCTTGTTTCGTATGATTTTGGGCAAAGAAAACCCCGATGAGGGCAAGATCGTTGTGCCCAAAAATTACCGTATCGGATATGTTAGTCAGCGGCTTGAATTTGATCGACCGTCCATTATAGAAGAGGCCGTTTCGGTCCTTCCGGTTAGTGAAGAGACGCATCACTGGAAAGCAGAAAAAATATTAGCCGGCCTGGGATTCGGCCAATCCGACTTTCAAAAACACCCCAAAGCGTTTTCAGGGGGATACCAGATACGCCTTAATCTGGCCAAAGCACTCATATCTGAACCGGATCTTTTGCTGCTCGATGAACCGACTAACTTTTTGGACATTACCTCTATTCGCTGGATCGAACGCTTCCTGCAGCAATGGGCTCATGAAATTATGCTCATCACCCACGACCGCAGCTTCATGGACAAAGTCGTGACGCATATCATGGGCATCCACCGGCAAAACGTCCGCAAAATCGAGGGAAATACAACAAAATTCTATGCTCAAATAGCTGCGGATGAAACGATTTATGAGAAGACCCGCCTTAAAGATGCCCGACGTCGTAAGGAAATCGAGCAATTCATCACGCGATTTAGAGCGAAAGCCCGGCAGGCGAATTTGGTTCAATCCCGTATCAAGACCCTGCAAAAAATGGGAAAAGCAGAAAAGCTTGAGAAATTAAAGCTACTGGATTTTTCCTTCAAAAGCAGCCCTTTTGAAGCCCGGTATCTGTTTAATGCCCGCGATATCAATTTTTCCTACGAAAAACAAAAACCGTTGATTCGCGATTTTAACATCAACGTTGCTGCCGGGGAGCGCATTTGCGTCGTGGGTCCAAACGGCAAAGGCAAATCGACCCTGTTGAGGCTGCTGGCGAACCAATTGCCGCCGGACTCGGGCCAAATCAAATATCATCCGGATGTACAAAAAGGATATTTCGAGCAGAGTAATGTCAAGACGCTGGTTGATAGCCGCACGGTATTGGATGAAATCACCGTTTCAAATCCGGATGGTGATCGGCAGCGAGCCCGCAATATATGCGGTGCGATGATGTTTTCAGGAGACGATGCCTTGAAAAAGATCAGCGTCTTATCCGGTGGTGAAAAAAGCCGCGTGATGCTCGGAAAGCTCCTGGTCTCCCCGACGAACCTGCTGCTCCTCGATGAGCCCACCAACCATCTTGATATGGAGTCCTGTGATGCCCTGCTGGCGGCCATTGACAATTTTGACGGCACCGTCATTATGGTCACCCATAACGAAATGTTTCTGCACGCCCTGGCGCAGCGCTTAATCGTTTTTCAAAATGATCACCTGGATGTTTTTGAAGGTGGCTATCAGCGGTTTTTGGAAAAAGGCGGTTGGCAGGAAGATCGCAAGGTAATTAGCGAACCGCAGCCTGCGGATTTAAAAGTAAACCGTTCGGCAAAACTGACCAAAAAGGCGCTGCGGCGCCAGAGGTCCGCCATTATTGCCGAACGCTCCCGGATCATAAGTCCACTTCAGAAGCAGACAACTGCAGTTGAGAACGAGATTGAAGAAAAAGAAGCCGAACTCAGCCAACTGAATCAATCGATGCAACTGGCCACCCAAACAAAAGACGGCGCCCAGATCACAGAAATTTCACGTGCCATTCATTCTTGTCAACAAACCATTGATCAGTTGTTTGAACAGCTGGATGATTTAACGCGTGAACTTGAAATCCGCAGCGCTGAATTTAATAATCGCCTCGAACAGCTTGATATAGAAAACCCCTGATAGAAGAAAATTGACAAAATATCTATTAAGTGGTAGCAATTTATCCAAAATCAATGGGGGAGCCGAAATGATCGGCTGAGAGGAGGCTGGCAGCCTCGACCCCTGGAACCTGATCCGGATCATGCCGGCGTAGGGAAGTTGATGTGAAAAACACTGCATTCCTTCCTCATCCTCCGGCAAAACGAAGTCGCGGAGGAACCTCTACATGCTGAAAGTTTTAGATTTGTGCAAACGTTTCGGCGACTTGTCTGTATTGGAAAATTTTAATCTGATTGTCCCCCGCAAAAGTTTTACGATATTAATTGGTCCGTCCGGTTGCGGTAAAAGCACGTTGTTTGATGTGCTCACCGGTGTTGTGCCGCGAGAAAAAGGAGAAATCTTTTGGCTCGAAAAAAAAAATCAAAACCTGGGGAAAAACGCTGCCTATATGCAGCAAAAAGATCTACTGCTTCCTTGGCTTAATTTGATTAATAATGCCCTGCTTCCGGCAACGATTGCCGGCAAGGATATGGCTGCCGCCAAAACAAAGGCACAGGGGCTTTTCAGACGGCTGGGTTTAGATGGTTTTGAAAATTATCTGCCTGCAAAAACATCCGGCGGCATGCGTCAACGATGTGCCCTTGTCCGAACCTTAATGTTTGAGCATGAGCTGGTTCTTTTAGACGAACCATTATCGGCTCTTGATGCGATCACCCGGACCAGTTTGCAGTCATTGCTCCTTTTACTTCAAAGTGAATTCAATAAAAGCATCTTAATGATCACTCATAATATTGAAGAAGCCCTAATGTTGGCCGATGAAGTATTGGTCATGAGTCGATTGCCGATGAAAATTATAGAGCAATTTGCTTTGAGAAGACCTAAACCCCGCCGCATGAGTGATCCGGAATTAATTGAAATCAAAGAACATGTGCTAAGGCGCTTACAAGAAGAGCTGGGAAATGAAATACCCTAAACTTTATTCTTTTGCCGGGGCATTGCTGATTCTGACCTCCTGGGAATTGGTCTGCAGGGGCTTTGCGATTCCCGACTTTATTCTCCCGATGCCGACGCAAATCATCAGGGTGGCCATATTTAAGGCCGGGCTTTTGTTACCCCATGCCGGCACAACGGCATTGGAAGTGGTGTTGGGCATACTTATTTCACTGGCTGTTGCCATTCCACTTTCGATTGTCATGTTTGCGCATCCTTCGATAGAGAATGCATTCGCCCCATTTTTAGTAGCCTCTCAGGCAGTTCCGGTTTTTGCCATTGCCCCCTTATTGGTCGTATGGCTGGGCTACGGAATTACCAGCAAGGTGCTCATGGCGGCTATTATCATTTTTTTTCCGATTACGGTGAATCTGTTGGAAGGATTTAAAAGCTGTGATCATGAATATCGGATTCTTTTCCAGCTAATGGGTGCCGGATTCTGGAAGACGATGCGGCTGTTGTTCTGGAAATGGGCCCTACCGTATTTTTTTGCCGGACTTAGAGTGGGCGTGTCTGTGGCCACCATCGGTGCGGTTATCGGCGAATGGGTTGGCGCTCAACAGGGACTCGGTTATCTGATGATTCAGGCCAATGCCAGACTCAGAGTCGACCTTGTTTTTGCCGCTATTCTATGGCTATCAGCTATGGGTGTGACCATGTGGTTATTTGTCGGATTTCTGGAGAAAAGGATCATTACGTGGAAACAAGGGACATAAGGAGAGAAAAAAAATGAAGAAAATAATATTTCATATAATTTTGTCGGGTTTTTTTCTCTTAACCATGGCTCCGGCCGTGCATGCCGCTCAGACCTTTAGACTGATTCTCGATTGGTTTCCGAATGTTGACCATTTGCCCATTTATGTGGCCCACCACCAGGGCTACTTTTCTCAGGAAGGGTTAGAGATCAAAATCATCAGTCCATCCGAAACAGCAGATGCGCTCAAGCTTGCCGCAACCGGCAATGTAGACATTGCCGTTTCCTATCAACCCCAGACCATAATCGCTGCTGCCAGAGGTCTTGAAATCGTGGCATTTGGGCGTCTGATAGAACATCCGCTGACAACGGTATTGTTTATGAAAGACAGCGGCATAAAGGTTCCCAAAGATTTGGAAGGCAAAAAGATCGGATATACCGTTCCGGGTCTTATGGATATTCTTTTAGCGGCATTTGCCAAATTGAACGATATCGAACACTATACGGCCGTAAATGTTGGTTTTTCCATTGTTCAATCATTAACCGCGAAAAAAGTGGACGCGGTCATGGGACCATTTAAAACCTATGAAACCGTTTCAATGAGCCACAGAGGTTATACGGTTGGCTATTTCGAACTGGAAAAGTGGGGAATACCCGACTATGATGAATTAATTTTTGTGACCAGTCTCAAAACGATGAGGAAACATCATGCTGCGCTTGTGGCATTTAAAAACAGCATCGATCGCGCTATCACCTATGTTCGTAAAAATCCGGCATCTGCCTTGAAATATTATTTTGAGGAGGTGCCTGAAGCAGACCGTAAAACGGAATTCGATGCCTTCAAGCTGACAATGCCGTATTATGCCCATCACCAGGATCTGGACCCACAACGATGGCAGGTGTTTGCCGATTTTGCTGTCAAGTATGGATTAATTGAAAAGACAGTAGATGTGAAAAAAATTCTGTGGTCCGCCGACTGATCGTATGCATTTTAATCGCGCCATTGTGGCAAACGGATGGGAAAGAATGCATGTCGTTGTGAACAACGTTAAAGGAACTTTATGGCAATCTATAATTTAGACGCAATATTGAATAGATACGGCGATGAATGCCTAATCATGGAATTCAATCATCTGTTTGTCTCGTCCTCGATCCGCGAGGAAGTTTGGCTGCTACAGCGCAAAAACGATTTAGCCTTAATCGACCGTATCATTCAGGACGCCGCTGAATTTGGCTTATATGAAGTAGACGCCGACAGAAATTTCGAGACCTACTCCGGCGGACAAAAAGCCATCTTAGGTTGCCTGCTGACCCTGGCGCTGATTCGCAGCCGAGGAACCATGGGGCTGCAGCTTTTGCTGAATAATATCCTGGATTCTATTAGCAAAGACAATCGCGTTAAATTAATGCAAACATTTAAAAAGATGCGAGCCAGCCATGAGGTAAAGGTATTCACGCAAAAAGATGGCCATCTGATCGACATATTCGCAGACCATGATGATCGCTAAAAAAACATATAAGCTGCAAAATCGAAAATTGAACTTTGATGTGGTGGATGATCTCGATTTTAACACCCGCAACACTTGCTATTATTTCAGGGGCGGCAACGGCTTTGGCAAAACATCTTTTCTGGAAAAAATGGTCGTTCCGGCCCTAAGAAATGCTGATTGCCACTATTTGTATATCGGCCAGGATATTCGAACGCAGCTCTATACCCTGAGAGCCTTTCTCTCGATCCAGGGACATAAGGTTTCTGAAACCGATGAATATGAACTATTGAAACGCTGGGTTCATCAAGGCCGGTCCGCCCGCATTTTCATCCTGGATGAGTTTGATAAATATTTTCCGGATTTTGGTTTTATCTTCGACTGGAGTATGTCATTTATCCACAGTTACATCATCGTTACCCATCAGCCATTACAGCAAATTGAATCAGTTGCGAAGGGTTTAGAATTAATCCAGGTGCAGTTTGAGCTCATTGATTTCGATGGGAATGTCAAAAACGTGAGGGTTAGAAAAGAATAAAAATGACGATGATAAAGATAAGCAGTGTGGCGGCTCTGATAGGTGTATTTTTCTGGTTATTTGTTTTCGGCCCATATTATGAGAACATTACCATTCAACTGGTTGTGTTTGTAATCGTCATGGGCTGGCATATTCTACGCTTTTCGTTTCGCGAAACGATGTCGGTGCTGAAGTTCTGCTTTCCGTTTGTGCTGAGTTTACTTTTTTTTGGAGTCATCTTTCATCTCACACACCTGTTGGGTAGGACCGATTGGCTGCAGGACACATTAATTAAATGTTTTGTATTCCCCAGCTCACTGGTTTTCTTAAAGAATATGCTCGCGACGATTACTTACCTCGACATCCTTAACTTTCCGATATCAATGAAAAAAAGGATTAACTTGATTACCATGAAATCTGCCTTCCAAAAGGGCGACAAGATATTGCGCCGGTTTTCCTGGTATCTGAATTCCTATGCAGAATTGCAATCCAGCGGAAGGGTCAGGTCTACCTTACGCAAATATGCCTGTCTGATTATTGCCTTGTATTTATATCTTTATGAAGAAATTGAGAACTCCAACCGCCTGCTGAAAAATCGCTATCAGCACTTGTATGAGGCCAACAAATGAAAAATGTAGGAATTGCCTTTGTCGCCTTAACCGTTGTGGTGGCCCTGATCACCCTTTTTATCCGGATCCCGCTGCCCAGCAGAGGCTATTTTAACTTTGGCGATGTTGCCGTCGTGTTCTCCGGGTTGGTGCTGGGCAGCCTGTCACAGCGAAAACGCTTTTGGTGGGGCGCCGGCGCCGGCGGCTTCGGCTCGGCACTGGCAGATGTGATCGGCGGCTTCGGTCTGTTTGCACCCATCACCTTAGTTGCCAAGGGCCTTGAAGGGGGTCTGTGCGCCCTGGCATCCGGCCGGCAAGCTTTTAGCCGTTGGTTCCTAATAGGTCTGGGCGGCGCAGCCATGGTCGCCAGTTACTTTATAGCTGAAGCCCTGATGCCCAATATCGGTCTTCAGGGAGCTGTTTCCGAAATCATTCCCAACCTCATCCAGGCTGGCGGCGGAATGGCCGGCGGCGTTCTGGCGTTTACGGCATATAAGAAGATTGTCAAAACCGACTAGGTTTTGCATAAAAATTAATAAGAGTTTGGTAACAAAGCGCGACAAAGACATTGCACAAATTTTAGAACACCATAATAAATAACCTTAAGGTAAATCGGATGGATATCATTTTATCTTATTAATTTTCACCCGTTGGGCGAGCCAGAGGCTCCCATCGGTCCGCCTTAGGCGGATTATTCAGAGCGAAGCATAGCTGACTATAGCTTCGCCCTGAAGTGCCTTGCATATGAAAGCCTCTGACTCGTGCAAAACCCTATTAATTAAAGTTTTATATGGCAATTAGTAAAAAGACTAATTTTATTAAAACATGACTGCTTTCTTAGGGTATTAATTTTCATGCAAATCAAAGAGGTAGATTGATGGCCATAACCTTGGCGCTGCTTTCCTCACTTTTGATCAGCGGCACCACCATCGTAATGAAAAAGGGCATCGAGCGGACAAACCCGACCTCCGCCATGCTGGTTGTCACCCTGGTGGGAACGCTGACCTTATTGGCAATTTCACTGCCTCAGGTTCAATTCGAGCATTTAAATTCTAAAGCTTTTCCATTATTCATTCTGGCGGGCATCTTGTCTCCGGCCCTGGTACGCTGGCTTTACTTTATCAGCATCGATCGTATTGGCCCGTCAATGTCATCGTCCATCCTTTCTACCGGGCCGGCCTTCACTGCATTGATCGCCGCTTTGTTTCTAAAGGAAAAATTAACCGTTGCTCTCAGCTTGGGGATCATTTTAATCATCAGCGGAATCATTATCTTTGAAAGAGACATCCAAACCAACGGCAAATCAACCATTCGTCATAAAAAAGATTTGATATTTGCGGTGCTGGCCGCATTTCTGGTGGGATTGGCGATTGTCATCCGCAAAATGGGTTTAAATATTCTGGACGAGCCACTGTTTGGGGTAACCGTGGGATTTGCAACCTCCCTGGCTTTTTACGGCATGCTGTGCCTGATGTTTAAACGCATGCGGGCCGAGATTTCTTTAAACCGCAATAATACCCTGTATCTATGCGGGGCGGGGGTATTTTTAACAGCCGGCTGGTTGTCGATATTTTATGCGCTGTCGCATGGTGAAGCCATCGTGGTCGCTCCACTGGCCAGCCTTCATCCGATGATGGTGCTCGCGTGGAGCTACCTGTTTTTCAAGGATATGGAAAAAATCACCCGTAAGACCGTCTTCGGTATCTTTCTGGTGCTGATCGGTGTGCTGTTGATTACGCTTCGGTAAGTGTCAGTTGTCGGCTCATAGCTCTTAGCTGATAGTACATAGCCGATCCTCTGATCTAATTGAACGGTTGAATGTTTTAACCACCCGCTGCGCTCGAGTTCACGGAGATCACAGAGAGATTATTTCTTTTATCCAATCGGGAGATACCGATTGGATAAAAACACTCAATCGCTGTGCGATGTTTTCCATATTTAATGCATCATCTAGCTGCCACGGATCAAAATTCTAATCTTTTTTAGTCTCCTCGCTTCCAAGCATTAAAGCCACTGCTATTTTGAAGTAAAATCATTAGTGATCTATGTACAATACTCCTAACCTGAACTTACTAAGTACCCGCCAGGGCAGATTGTTTTTGCTTTGCAGGTACCACGCCCGCCATGCGAGCAAGGCGAGGCGGGCGGGTCTCCCTGCAAAGCAAAAGATTAAAACTCTTTGCGTTCTCTGCGCCTTTGCGGTGAATAATTTTTCAGCTTTCCAGCCTACGATCTATAAGCTATCGGCTCAAATTTATCTCTGTGTTCTCTGTGCTCTCTGTGGTTTAAAAAATCACCAATTTAAATAGATTTACGAGCGGAAAAAGAGCCATTTAGGGTTTGAAAATTAAACTAAGCCTTGATCGAGCATGGCGTCAACAACCTTAACAAATCCTGCAATATTGGCGCCGTTGACATAATTTCCGGGGGTGCCGTATTGTTCGGCTGCTTCCAGTGACGTTTGATGGATACTTTTCATGATCATCTTCAGCCGATCATCGACTTCTTCACGGGTCCAGTTTAAACGCATGCTATTCTGGGTCATTTCAAGCCCCGAAACCGACACGCCACCGGCGTTGGCAGCTTTACCGGGCCCGTATAGCAGCTTCTCCTGCAAGAAGATATCGACCCCATCAGGCTCGGTGGGCATGTTGGCGCCTTCACTTATCAGCACAACACCGTTATTGATCATATTCTGAGCATCTTTGGCATTGATCTCATTTTGCGTGGCGCTCGGAAAGGCACAATCGGCCTTATGATTCCAGAGCGGATTATGATCTGCAGCCTGATCAACAGGAGCGTAAACTGCCTCTGAGTATTTTTCGGCGTATTCTTTTATGCGCCCTCTGCGAACATTTTTAAGCATCATTACAAATTCCAGCTTTTTGGCATCAATGCCGCTTTCGTCGTAAATGTAACCGGAGGAATCAGACAGGGTCACCACCTTGGCCCCCAGCTCGATTAATTTTTCAGTGGTGTATTGAGCTACGTTACCGGAGCCGGAAACCAGACACGTTTTGTCCTTGAGGGTCTCATTGCGCGTGGCAATCATTTCTGCCGCAAAATAGACCGAACCGTATCCGGTGGCTTCAGGACGGATCAGACTACCGCCCCAATTAAGTCCTTTACCGGTTAAGACACCGGTAAACTCATTGCGTAATTTTTTGTACATTCCGAAAAGATAGCCAATCTCTCTGGCACCGACGCCGATGTCTCCGGCGGGCACATCCGTATCGGGTCCGATGTGGCGGAACAATTCACTCATAAAAGCGTGGCAAAAACGCATCACTTCGTTATCCGACTTGCCCTTAGGATCAAAATCCGAACCGCCTTTACCGCCACCCATGGGCAAGGTGGTCAACGCATTTTTGAATACCTGCTCAAAGGCCAGGAACTTAAGGATACCCAGATTAACCGACGGGTGAAACCGCAAACCACCCTTGTAAGGGCCCAGAGCGCTGTTCATTTCAACCCTGAATCCCCTATTCACCTGGGTTTCACCCTGGTCATCCATCCAGGGGACCCGGAAGACAATGATACGCTCTGCCTCAACAAGTCGTTGCGGAATCTTGGCCTGCCGGTAGATCGGATTCTGGTCCAGGACCGGCTTTACCGATTCCATAACTTCACTGACCGCCTGATGAAATTCATTTTCCTGCGGATCCCTGTTTTTTACTATGTCTAATATGTCGGACATATCCCCTCCCCTGTTTGAGACTTGAAGTTAAGTTTACATGGTCTGTGGTTGCTTAATATTCGAGATCTTCAATTTTTGCAAGGACCGATCTTAGAAATGCATTTAGTGTTTACAAATTAAGCCCATTGCCCGCTTATCCGCCTCTGGGGGGTTTGCCGGTTCACTAAACGTAGACAGGGCGCTGTTTATTTAACAGGCTCAATTCCGATATGGGGGGACCATCGGCCGGATAAACGGTAAAGCAGTAAGCCTATGTATGTGATCTACATTTTTAAGATCGGTTCACAGTTATATGTGGCGTTGACGAAACAGGTTGCGTCGTAAAAATTAGTTTTCCATTGCCGGAGGGTTGCCTTCCCGGATCAATGGTATATCCGGTGAATATTTTTCAACCCGGTTGCGGCCGGCCCTTTTGGCCGCATACATCGCTGCGTCCGCTTTTTTGATCAGGTCCTCCATATTCGATCCATCGTAAGGATAGGTGGCAATCCCCAGGCTTATGGTGATCGAGGGCAGATCTTTGATGTTTATCTTCGCAATCTGTTTTCTCAGGCGTTCGGATAAAACATGAGCGGAATCCTTGGTGGCTTCGGGAATCATGATGACAAATTCTTCGCCACCGTAGCGGGCAACCATGTCGACATCTCTGATATTTTTTTGCAAAAATTTACCAACAGCGCTTAGCACGCGGTCACCGGCATCATGTCCGTAGGTGTCATTTATATTTTTAAAATGGTCCAGGTCGGCCATAACAATTGATACAATATTATCGTAGCGCTCAGCTCGATGCAACTCCTCCTGCAGTTTGACTAAAAAATAGCGGCGCACATACAAACCGGTTAACGAATCGGTAACCGCCATGTCCCAGAGCTGGGCCTTATTAATGGCCACAGCGGCCTGATCGGCCACGGCTTTCAGCATTTCAACATCTTCATCGGTAAAGCGTTTACCGTGGCGCTTGTTGGTCACATTGATGACACCGATGACATCGTTGAAGACCACCATGGGAATACAGGCAATCGAGCGGGCATATGAGTTTTCAGAGTCGATAAAATCATCATCTTCTTTGATGTCGTTTACAACAATGGGTTTAGCGGTCATATAGACGCGACCGGCGATGCCTTCACCCGGCTTAAAACTGCGACACGCAATTTCATTATTATTGACTTTATCTTGAAATTTGGTGTCCTCCATTCCGGCCAGGACACGAATATTGAGTTGGTCGGTCTCTATATCATACAGCATCAGCGAGCCCTTCTCAGCAAAGGTAACCTCAATGGCCTTGCCTAAGATATACTGCAACAGGTTTTTTAGATCACTGATATAATTCATCGCCTTGCCGATGCTGTAAAGCAGCGACAGGTTTTGGAGGGTTTTGTCCAGATCCTCTTTTTCTTTTTGGCGCTTTCCAAAAAGACGGCAGGTATTCATGCATACGGCCGCTTGAGCGGAGAGTTGTTGCAAAAAATAGCGATCTGCCTGGTCAAAACCCTGATCGTTTTCTCGTTTACCGATCGTTACCAGGCCGATGAGCACATCTCCCGTGACCAACGGAACCCACAGATGGGATTCAAGCTGAGTAAGGTTGAGCTTCTCAAAATCTTGGGGATACCGATGCCGGCCCGATTCGTCACTGACCTCAAAAGGGTCGCCTTTTAAAACGGATTTCCAAAGGGCGCTATCATTAAGAGGCATTTGAATATCAAGCTCACCGAGGCCGATGCTGAAGGCGGACGACAGTTTGCTTTCAGCTTGATGGAACTCAAAAAAGACCAGTTTGCGAATTGAAAACTTTTCCTTCACCACATCGGCAAATTCCGCATACAATTTTTCGATTTCCAGTGTATGGCTCAGCCGGCGGCAGAAAGTTAAAATAGAAGTTATTTCAGATGTTTGGGGATCATTTGATACCATATGTGTCTCAACCATTGGGCGAAAAAGTGATCATCTGATAGATGCAAATGATATGCCATAATTTTATCGCTTTTATGACCAGATTGCAAATATTTGTGGCCAATGGATCAAGCGTCGGTGGTATCCTCAATGGCGCTTGGGTAGAAATAGGCTGGCAACTGCAATTGATATGAAAAAAGGGGCATTTCTGCCCCTTTTGATGCAACTGTGATGATGGTTAACGGCTAAAGAATGAGACAGGAAGACAATTTTGGGTGATTAAGGATCCCGTTTGCCATCCGGTCCACCGAGAATGGGTGTTGTATCCAACAGCAAACTCACCCGATTGTTGGCCTTAAACTCCACGGATAAAAAGCGTATACTCGAAAAATAAACCCCGACATTTTCACCGCCGGGATCCCTTATAAAGGCACCGCGCGGATCTCTGGGTATCTTGGTGTAGTTATACCAGATCCGATCTATTGCCACTTCGAAATCTTCCGTATCTGATGCCAGATCCCGCCAGATATTGGATCGGACCTCCAATTTGGGATCAAGCCCCACAATGGCAAACACCCGATTGCCGACGGTATATTGATAAAAATTATAATCGCGATCAATCTCGTAAGTTTGAAAGGCCTGGGTAAGTGAATCATCCCAATGGATTTTCCCATAATTTTGAGCGCAACCGGAAAGCCAAACAAGTGCCAAAAGGCCTATGCTGAACATGCCAATCGTTTTGGCAGTGGTGTTTCTGTAATATAAGTGTTTGATATCCATTATAAACCTCTTATCCGGCCGACCGCTATGCGATTGCCGGATGTGTTATCAAGTTAGATGAGTTCAAAAATCCGCTCAATGTCAATCAATTGCAGAACAGAGGCTCTAATAAAAGAATAAGTCGAAGGGTGGGGTTGTCAACCAGGCTGCCAAGCCCCCTGCCAGGCCGGTTTCAAATTCAAATAAATTCAATAAGTAAAGAGACTTAAAGCCTTGTTCACGGGCTGGCTTAAAAAAACTTGCAGCCGATAGGAAATATACGGGTTTGATTCAACATCCGAAAACAGTGGGAAGGCATCTCCGGTGTCGGCATCGGCTTCCGGTCCACCCAGAAAAGGCCTATCCGGTATGAGGACAATGCGATTATTTTTATTGATTTCACCGTAACGAAACGCAGACTGGAGTACCAGT
>JASJAN010000069.1 GCA_030066985.1 Desulfobacterales bacterium | reverse complement strand
GGGAACCCCGGCCGTTGTCATTGACGGTGAGGTTAAATGTGTCGGCAAAATCCCCAGCAAAGAGGAAGTAAAAACCTGGGTTCAAAAATAAATGCGCTGGGTGTATCTATTTGGCCTACTTGGATTGTAAAAGACTTGGTTCGACACTGAAGGGAAATGATGAAAAAAGGCTTTGTGGCTAACTTATCCGATCTATATGTCAATCTCATTTTAGAGCGCGGCGCCATGATGAGTATTTTTGAAGGGACGACTGTGGCTGGGTGATGAAAAGGCGTCAAAGGACCGATCGGTCGGATCGGCAAGCCCATTAACAATCGACAGTACTATCGTTTTGACGTAAAGGGGATAGTACTGTTTATTGAAAATAAGCTGATAGAAGTCTTGCCGCCAACCGGCGGGATGATCAATGTGCTGATGGGTGATTATGGGAGCTGGACGATTTCTTTCGCGTAAGCGCTGGTGATATCAATTATATTTAGAAACAAAGAGCAATGCTCTTTTTAACTGATGGGATCCCGGCGGGACCCAAAGAGTCAAGATGAATAAAACAGAACCTGAAGACACTGCTCGGGCGGTAGTAGATGCTTGTTCGGACTGTGACGTCTGTCGATTCCTGATGGACGCAGACTGCTTGATGTTCCCGGAGCTCTACCGGCTCTATGATAAGGAAGTCGAAACCGGTGAAGCCATAACGTCTGAAGAGCTGCGCAATCTGGTTGATCTGTGCAACTATTGCGCGCTATGCCCCTGCCCAAATATTCGTGCCGATATCATCAAAGCCAAAACAGAATTTATTGATCGAGATGGTTTGGCATTTGGCGTACGCACCCTTGAAGATGTCGAACGGATTGCCAGGATGTGCGGCATGCTGCCAAAGCTGACTAACCTTATTGCTCAAAACAAGGTGACCGGTAAGATCCTCAAAGCAAGCACCGGAATTCACCCCGAGCGCCGCATTCCGGAGTTTCCTCAGGAAAATTTTACGCAGTGGGCCCGGAAAAACGGCCTGAATAAATTACCGCAGAAGCAGCAGAATAGAAAGATAGCCTATTTTGCCGGATGCACCGCCAACTACCTCTTTCCGGAAGTGGCCAAATCAGTGGTGAAGTTTTTTCAACTGAATGGATTCGATGTTTACTACCCGGAACAAAAATGCTGCGGCATGCCGTCCCTGCTGGAGGGTGACAGCGAGCTGACCCTTAATTTTATTCGATACAATATCGAGCATCTGCTTGAAGCCGTGGACAACGGCTATCAAATTGTATGCTCATGTTCGACCTGCGGATTTATGTTGAGAAATATCCTGCCGGAGGGCGCCTACCTGTCAGAGGAATACCAGGCAGCAGTGGGGGCCGAAAATGGCACTCTGAAAATTCCGCTTGGGAAGGCATCCGTCAATCCCGCAGAAAGGGAGTTTAACGCCGTCAACAAGACAATGTATCAGAAAATTATTGAAGAAGTGGGCTACTTTTCGACCATCAGCCCCCTCAAACGCATAAAACTGGCGGAAAACACCTTTGATCTGGGAGAGTATTTAGCGTATCTCTTAAAATCCGGTGTACTCAAATCTGCATTCAGCAGCGTAGCGGGTCGAATGGTCTATTTCCCCCCTTGTCACTTGCGCGAGCAGAACATCGGCCGCCCTTATGTGGATTTGCTGAAGATGATTCCCGGTCTTACCCTGACGCCAATAAAAGGAGAGCTTTTATGCTGCGGGATGGCCGGCATTATGGGCTTTAAGCGCGGATTTCATGAGGCGTCCGTTCATCTGGGAAACAGATTAATGAAGAAGATAAAAGAAATCGATCCCGAGCGTATCATAACCGACTGTCTGAGCTGCCGGTTACAGTTCAATCAACTGACGCCATACAGGGTGATGCATCCGATTGAGCTTTTGAGCAAAGCTTCAGAAGGCGATTAAACCCGGCCAAGTCTTGACGGCTAGTCAGACGCGACACATTTTTCAAGTTCCGGCTTTAATTGTTCTTCCTCGATTTGCCATCCGATCAGAACCAGACGCGTTTCAGGCTCTCCACCCCATTTATCCCAGGACCATTGACCGGCCGCAAAATTAAGCAGGACGGTCCGGTCGGGAAACCGGACCGGCCCTTTTATGCGGAATACCTGCCAGGGCACGGCATCGAGGAATCGATTTAATGCCGGTTCGTCCATTGTTTGGTCCGATGTGAAATCAAACGAGATATAGTCGTTGTCCTCTTCGACTTCATCAGTACATTCGTCGGAAGCATCGTGTTGATGGGTATGGGAATGCTGGGCTTCTGGCTGGTAAAAATCGAGAATGCCGATGCCGCGGTCCTTTATTTCCTGATGGTCTGCGCTCCAAAGGGTTTCGGGATCAATTTTGCAATAAGCCGTGGGAATGGCCCGGCAACCGGGAACGGCCTCTTGCAGCTGGCTGAGACTCTGGCTGACCTGGTTTTTCTCTGCGGAGTCGATTTTATTCAATAAAATAAGATTGGCCTCTTCGACCTGTTTCATGAAAAATTGCCCGAAATTCTCCCGGTGCAACCAGTAGCGGATGTCGAGAACGGTGACCACCTTCTCGATTTCCATCCAGTTGTTCAGGGATTCATCTTCCACTATTTCCACCACGGCGTTGGGCTGGGCCACACCGGTGGCCTCCAGAAGAATGCGTTGTGGCTGAAAACGTTCCCAGATACTTTTCAATGTATCCTCAAGCTCACTTCGGATGGTACAGCAGATACACCCGCTTGTCAGCTCGATGACATCCGAGCCGGCATCTTTGAGCACGGCACCATCGATGCCCACCTTGCCGAATTCATTCACCAGCACGACAGTTCCTGCCAAATCTGTTTGCCAGGAAAGAATGCGTTTTAAGAGCGTTGTCTTGCCAGATCCTAAAAACCCCGTGATTAGAAATACCTTTGTTTTTTTTTGCTGCAGATTGGATTGGTTTTTCATAATCGTTTAAATTTGATGAATTGTGTCTGTGATTAATTGGATAAGGGAAATTTGCCGTATTCATGGGTGGCGTCCACCCAGGCCCTGAAATGCTCATTGGGTGTATACGGCAGCACCTGACAGCAGGGTGCCATCATCAGCCCCAAACCGTCGCTGACTTTTTCCAGGGCATTTTTGACCTCTGCGCGTATACGATCGACAGGTCCCCGGGCAATTTTGTGACAGTCACTGGCAATACAGGCCGGGATATTGAATTTGGCGACTACATTTTCTTTAATCCAGTCCGGCGAATGACAATCGTCCAAATGCAAGCCCTCCACACCAGCTTCCTTTATGATTTTTTCTAAATAGGCCAAACCCAACGGGGTATTCATATTGCCGTGTACATGCAGCCAGACACCCTGATTAAACTCTTCTTTGATCGTCCGGACCAGCTCGCATAGATACGGAAGATTGAAGCGTTCGCCCATCCGTGGGCTCATGAGATGGGTACCGAATGAGTCAGCGATAAAGGTGACGCTGTTGGCGCCGGCCTCATACTGGGCGCGGATCCAATCGAGGGTCCAGTCAGCTGCCACCTCACACATCTGTTCCGCCCACGCGGGGTCGTTGATCATATCTTCCAGGAAATCATCAAGTGAGCGAAAAAGTAACATGGCCGCAGTGGCGGCCAGATAACCGGTGGCCACCAGGGGGGTCGATGTGCCAACGCAGTCAGCTACACTACGAATGGTTTCTAGAGCGCCTTTCATGCGGCAGTCCGCCTGGGTAATATTTAGCCGGGCCATTTTTTTCTGGATCAGGCGCCAGTCGGCCTTGTTCTTTACCGGTTTGTCTCTGGCAATGACAACACAGGCTCCGTATTGAGGGGGTATGAAAATTTTACCGCCCAGCGGCGGGATGCCAAAACCGCTGTCCGTATAGGCGGGTATGGCGATATCATAATTGATATGCTTGAGACTCCACAGCACCGCTTCAGTGCATTTGTCCGAATCATACCATTGGTCACCGGTAATATCAGTCAGACGCCATCCCATACCGTAAATCAGCTGGGACCTGGCTCGTGGCCACACCGGCATACAGTCGGGTTGCTGCAATTTTCTGACTGCATTAAAGCGCCTGATTTTATCCATTGGCTTATCGCATCATCCTGTTAAATGAACTAGGTCTTTTTCTGGAATGGAAAAAGGAAAGCCGCTACCACGACTGCTACCAGCGCCCCAGCAATTTGAGCGATGACAAATACAAACGCGTCTAACGGGCGTATCCCGGCAATCGCCCATGTGAAGATGCGGGCAATAGTGACTTGAGGGTTGGCGAACATTGTACTGGAGGTGGTGATGATAAACCCGCCAACCAGAAGCCCGATTATCAGTCCCGGGCGTGTAGACTGTTTATACATGCAGCCATAGATGACCAGAACCAGCGTAAACGTGCATACAAATTCAGCAAAATAAGGGCCTCCGGTGCGTGTTGCATCTGAGATGATCGCCCATTGAAAAAAGTCGTTTCCAAGAAACATGGCATGGCTGACAATTGTGCCGCAAATACCACCGATAATCTGCACAATGATGTACAGGATGCCCGTTTTGACTTCGATATTTTTAGACGCCATCATGGCAATCGTAACGGCCGGGTTGATATGACAGTAGCTGACGGGTTCAAATATTTCGATTAAGACAAAAAGTACGAAACCAACCGCAATGGCATCCATTAAAACCGCCATCGGGATGGAAGAACCCAGAACATTGTAGCCCAGAATCGTTGGGGATATCGCCACAAAGACCAGCAGTAAAGAACCCAAGAATTCAGCAAACAACCGTCGACTCATACTGTTTTCCGTTACCATTTCCCGACCTCCCTGATACGTTTACCCATTTGTTAATTCCATAAGAATAGACTTCGATTATCTGGTATTCACGAGATATCGTGTCCGTAGCGCAGCCATGCGAAGATACCGGTGATGTTTCACGTGTGCTAAAAACTCAGTCCTATAGTTAATAGAGCAATTCACATGCCACGGTTTTGTCCATAAGGCGCTACATTAATCAATCAAGGGCCGCATTTTTAATTTAATATAAATTACAGTGTATTATAGGCAAAATTGTCTTAAATAATTCATATATGCGCAGGGCGGCACGGTTTCAAAACGGAAAAATAACGGTATTTTTAGGAAAATGGAAACGAAAAGTTTCATTATGCATTTAAACTTGAAACATTTCGTTAAATATGCAATGAAAACTATCACGTCACGAAGCTATAGGGTGTGGTATGGTGGTAATCAAGTACCAACCGATGAAAACGCGTTTGACGACCGATGCCCCCATCCCGAGAGGCCTTTAGGGAGTTAAAAAAGACCAGCCAGTGAAGTGTGACCGGGGGTAGGGAAGTTAAACCGGAAATCGGGGGAGACAATGAGCAAGCAAATCTCAGCCTCACAGGTTATTCCATTCTTTAAAATTCAGGACTCGAATTTGTCTTTAATTCCAGAAGAAAAAACGCCGACTGAAAAAGTCTGGCTGGAAAAAGAAAAACTGATGATGGCCATTCTGGACAGCATCAATGACGGTGTCCTGACGATTGATTTCAACATGAAAATTACGTCATTTAACCGTGCGGCTGAAAAAATAACAGGTTATACAGCCCAGGAGGCTATCGGCAAAAGCTGTATGGATATTTTTTGCAACGTAGGTGGGGCTAAAAAGGATTGTCTTGAGAATTGTCCCATGAAAAAAACAATGAAATACAAAACGCCCATTACCAAGAAACGCCGAATATTCAACAAAAAAGGAGAGATACTCACCGTATCCGCTAAAACAAACCTGTTGATGGATTTGAATGACAATCCCATCGGCGGCGTCGAGGTTTTCTCAGATCTAACGGCCTTTGAACAGCTTAAAGAGAAATGGCAGGGAAAAAAATACAATCTCGGTGACATCATCGGAAAGAGCCCTAAAATGAGAGAAATCTACCAGCTCATCGAGTCCATATCAGGATCTTTGTCCAGCGTGCTCATTCAGGGAGACACCGGTACGGGCAAGGGTATGATAGCCAGCGCGGTGCATTACCACAGCATCAACCGCAAAGGCCCTTTTGTGCAGGTGAACTGTGCGGCCATTCCTGAAAATCTCCTGGAGAGCGAATTATTCGGCCATGTAAAAGGGGCGTTTACCGGTGCAATCGATGATCGCACAGGAAGGTTTGAACAGGCACATCGGGGAACGCTTTTTCTGGATGAAATCGGAGAACTCAGCCCCGGAATGCAAGCCAAACTGTTGCGGGTGGTTGAAGAAAAGCAGTTTGAGAAAGTTGGGGGCTCCAAGACCATTAAGGTTGACGTCCGCATTATTGCCGCCACCAATAAGGAACTCGAACAGGTGGTAAAAGACAATCAGTTTCGTCGAGATTTGTTTTTTAGACTCAATATTATTCCGATAAAAGTGCCGCCGCTCAGAGAACGCATGGAAGACATCTCTTTGCTGGTCGAGCATTTTATAGAAAAATTCAACTACAAAATGGGAAAAGCCATAAAAGCGGTCGCTCCTGAGGTCCTGGACATCTTCATGCGATATCCCTGGCCCGGAAACGTAAGGGAACTGGAGAGTGTAATGGAGTTTGCATTTATCCAGTGTAACGACAACTATCTGGACGCTCACTATCTGCCGCCGCGCTTCAAATTGCTCAATGACAAAGTAACCGATATTTCCTTGAGTACCCCGATTTCATACGAAACGTTTCAATTTCCGGACATCAAGCCCGTCACGACATCCCTGACCGAAAAGGAAAGGGTCCTGGCAGCCTTGAAAGACAGCCGCTGGAATCGTGCCAAGGCAGCCGATAATCTAAACATCAGTCGCACAACGCTGTGGCGTCTGATGAAAAAATACAACTTAAAATAGCGCGCTTGCCTCCTGATCCGCATTATTTGTAAAGCGTTTTAATAACCATCCAGATTGCCGCTACAATCAGAATTATAATAAAACCGGTTTTAACATGTTCCTCTCGGATTTTCACATGGGTCCTGGACCCGATCACAGCGCCTGCAATGGTTGCGCCTGCAAACATCATAATATAAATCCAGGGGGGATAGTGTCCCCGGGCAAGATGGCCCAAAAAAGATGTGCCTGAAGAGGTGAGCACCAGCATTGCATTGGATCCGATGGCAATTCGCATTGGCACCCCTCCCAAAAGAATACAAATGGGCATAATCAGGCCGCAGCCGGAAATACCGAGCATCCCGGCAACACCTGCAATGACCGCCACCGGTGCGACAATGTAGAGAAAATTTATATCGTATTCATCATCCGCTATTTTACGGTGCCAGGTGCCCAACCGGCCCTTTTTTGCGGGCACTTTTTTTCCCTGCCAGATTTTGTAGGCCGATATCAGCAGGACGAGCGCAAATGTGCCTTTCAGGTAAATTGGATCAATGTGAAATGAAAAGTAGCCGCCCAGAAAGGCAAAGATACCGATGATAATCGAAAGCGCTAGTGCCAAAGGCCAGTCGACCAGTTTGTGTTTACCGCCGTAAACGATCAGCATGACCAGACCCTGTGAAAAAATGAGAAACAAACTGATGGTGGCAAGTTCAAAATAAGACAGGGATAAGATGCTGATCAGCAGCGGGAGTATAAACTCACCGCCACCCCTGCCGAACATGGAAAAAACAAATGCAATACAGAAAAGCCCGGGTAAAAGAATCATTAGCTGTTGGCTAGAAATGGATTCCATACTATAAAATTCCTGTCTATCTATCCCAGAGGATAGGTGCCGTAATCATGGGTTGCATCCACCCACGCTTTAAAATGCGCTTTAGGTGTGGCCGGCAGTAATTGGCAGCTGGGTGCCATCATGATGCCGATGCCGTCTCCAATTCTGGAAATCTGATCCTTGACCTCTTCTATTATTTTTTCCGGTGGGCCGCTGACAATTTTATGGCCGTCCGTAATTATGCAGGCTGAAACGCCGAATTTGTCAACAACGTGCTCTTTGATCCATTCCGGCGGGTTGTCCATCTCATCGAAATGAAAACCTTCCAGGCCCGTTTCGGTTGCCAGCCGGGTGAGATATTCATAAGCCTTGGGGTTGGTCATGTTGCCATGGGTGTGAAACCAGGTTCCCTGGCCATACTCGCTTTTAACCATTTCCGTCACACGCGCAATGTTTTCCAGGTTAAACTGAGCGGCCATCTTGGGGCTGACCATCAGGGTTCCCATCACCTCAGCCAGAAATGTGCAGCTATTGGCGCCGGCCGCATACTGGGCTCGAATCCAGCCCATGGTCCAGTCCGTAGCCACAGCGCACATTTCTTCGACCCATTCGGGATCTTCGTACATGTCATCGAGGATGGCTTCGTTCGGTCGAAACAAGTGCATGGCCGCGACGCTGCTGACATAGGCATGCGTGACCAGAGGGGTATGGTCTCCGATCTTCTGGGAGACATTCTTTATGACTTCCAATGCACCTGCCTGGCGGGGGTCGGTCTTTTCGTGGTCAAAAGATTCAGCCAATTGCCTGACACGCGGCCAATCCTCTTTGGCCATAACCGGTTTGTTTTCAGTTGGTCCGGCGGCAATACCGAATTTTTCAGGGATGGTTATTTCCCCTCCCAGGGGAGGGACGCCGAAAGCGTGGTCGATATAGGTAGGTATTGCAACGTCATAGTCATTATATTCTACACTAGCCAGGACCGCTTCGGTTACTTTCTCGGCATCATACCAATCAACACCCGTGACATCCGGCAGCAATAGACCATGACTGAATATCATCTGCGACATGACCCGCGGCCAGACCGGCATTAAATCCGGTGCCCGGCGGTCGCGTACGGCCTGAAATCGTTCCTTTTTGTTCATCAATTTTTTCTCCCTTAATCGTATGTTTGAATAATCGTGGCGAACGGAAAATCTATTCAAAGATGCGGTGTCTTGCCAGCGGCGCATCGTTGAGATTGTATATGGTGAACTTGCCGATCTGCCTGGATGCTATGAGTTCAGCATCTTCCAGCATACGCAAGTGATGGGTTATAGTGGACGCTGAACCGTCAAGCGCATCAACGACTTCACAGCTGCACATGTCCTGCATTGAAAGCAGCCCTAAGATGTGCAGGCGCTTTTCATTTCCGAGAGCCTTGAACAACCTGGCACGCTGCCTTATTCGCCTCCTGTTGGATAGGACACGAAACTTAATCTGGGCTTTCCTGGCAATGAAACGGCATTCCTCTTTTGTACATTTGGTAGTGAAGGTTTCTTGCGATTTAGCCATCTCTTATTCCTTGGTGTCTGAATGAATACTGAAATTAAAAATTAAAACTGCATTTAGCGATTTTGACACCTCATCACTAAACTATAAAACTAGTTTTGTCAATGTATTTTAAATTCCAATATGTTGAGCGATTCTGGACAATTAAATGGTTTTATGAGCATAATTGATGATCCCTGAGCACAAAAAACCATCAAAAGGAGGAGGGAAAGGGGCAGGTTTTATGCTTATAACAGCAATCCAGCCACAGATTGCTTTTTGGCCAATCGCGGAATCCGAAGGAATGCATCAAGGAGGTGCAAATGAATGTTTCAGTGGATTCCGCGATTGGCCGACTTTAGCGCGGCATATCTTTATTGACAACATCACCTCGATTGCCGAATAGATCCGCAAATTGAAAATTAAAGTTATCCAGTTTTTCGATTTTGAGAAGCTCATCCGGAGGTGTGGTTAACAGTTTTAAGCTGAGCTCATCTCCCATTTTCTCAACCAGATCAATATCTTCTGCGGACACCGGTTGGCCATTGGCGCGCAGGGATCGAATTTTGCCTTCCAGTTCCGCCTGGTCTTCCGGAAATACACCCGGCTGTAAATGCACTTTGTAGGCCTCGCCGGTGGAAATCCGCTGGAGAATAAACCCATCACCGATGGAGGCGTCAATCCGCAGAGTTTTAAAATTGATTCTGGATCCGGTCATAAATGCTGCCGTGTCCGCCCAGCAGGGACCATTTTTAGAAACGGTATTGAGGTCGGTGCGATCAACGATGCCGTCCGGGAACAGCAGTTCCAAAACAGCTTTTATCTCTACGAAGGCGATGACCAGTCCGTCACACATATGCCCGTGCACGCGCGCAAGATCCTTCAATCCGATCTCTTTTGTGACCAGGTTGTAGCGTCCCAAAGCGCTATCGGTGTCTCGCACGACAATCGGTTTATTATAAGCGGCGTTGGCGGCCCACTCCGGATAAAACCAATCCGGGGTGTTGTCTGCTATTCCTTTCATATTGTTTTCAGCGCCCATAATCTCTCCTTTGCTTTGATTATCCCCCGATTGGATAGGTTCCATATTTGTGCGTTGACTCCACCCAGGCTTTAAAATTGGGGCCGGGGGTTGAGGGTAATACCTGGCAACTGGGGCCCATCAAGACCGAACCTCCCGGACCGCCGCTTTCGACGGTTTCTTTTACAACCGCGTCAATTTTTTCCACCGGTCCGCTGGCAATCGGGTCGGGTCCGTGGACGATGAGCGCACCCGGGATACCCAGTTTTTCAACCACGTTTTCGCGAATCCAGGCACCGTCATGATTCTCATCCAGGTGCAGTCCGGCTACCCCGGCTTCTTTTACCAGTCTCTCCAGCAGGGCATAGGTCTTGGGTCGTTTCATATTGCCGTGAATATGCATGAAGGTTTTCTGACCATATTCCTTCTGAATGGTTTCCACAAATTGAGCCACGTATGGCAGGATAAACCGTTCACCCATTTTGGGAGAAATCAATTCGGTTCCAAAATGATCCCCGAGATAGAATACACTGTTGCAGCCTGCCTCATATTGTGCCCGGGCCCAGTCAATACTGAAATCCGTTGCCGCCTGGCATATCTCATCTACAAATTCAGGGTCCTCTACACAGTCCAGGGTCAAATCCGACACATCTCTAAACAGAATGTTGGCGGCGCAAATACCCGTATAATAAGCCGGTGCAATCGGATATTCGTTGCCCACTTCCTGGCAAACAGATTTCAAGGCCGCGAGTGCATCCGGCATCCGATCATCTTTTAAAGGGTCCAAAGGCAACTTCTTTTTGACTTCGGCCCAATCTTCCCTTTGCTGTATCGGCGGAACTTTAATGGAAACACTAACACCAAATTTATCCGGTATGTTGAGAACACCGCCGAGAGTCGGAACACCGAAACCATGATCCATGTAGGTCCCGAAACACAGATCATAATCATATTTTTTTATGTTGGTGATAAAAGCTTCAGCGACTTTATCAACATCCATGGTGGTTTGCGTCGATATATCTGGAAGACTCCACCCCATGTCAAATATGGCCTGCGCCATGACGCGCGGAAACACAGGTATGACATCTGGAGTTTGCATATTAAATACAGCTTCCATGCGTTCCTTTTTATTCATTACTTTTCTCCTTTCTCATCGCAGACCTTCTGTTTAGTCATTGGTTTCCGTCGCCTGAATTTTACATGGCGTAAATTCATGCGTATCCAAGCCCGATGCGACCATGTCCAGTATCCCCATCTGCTGCTCGGCCGTCAGATCTCTGCTTTCCTCTATTTTGTCCTTAAGGTAAGATCCAATATCATCGATATCCCCTTCGCCGGTCCAGGGCGGTACCGCATAATCCGCTTTTTTATCAACAGGAATAACGTAGGACCTCAGAATTTCGGCAACCTCCAGAAGGGTTTTGGTTGAAATTTTTACCTCCGGCATAAAAAAGTCACCTTCCTCCATGGATTCACCGATATCCATCAGCGCGGGCATGATGGCGTCTTTCAGAATCTGGTCCGGTGCTATTGCCCCTGTTACGGCCTCTTGTGCAGCTGCCTTTGCGTCTTGAACCTCACCGTCAAAAATTGCTTCTTGAAGGGATTTTAATGTTTCCTCTGCAGCCATTTTATATACCTCCAATTTTGAAAAGTTAAAAATTCGAAGATAGGTCTTTCTGCAAACTTTTTGTGCAAGACGTATACCAAATTATTGATGCAGCACACTTGGCCCCCTGAGTGAGGCCCAAGATCACGGGAGCTGTTGAAAAATGGTATTGATTTTATATGCTTAGGTTTAATTCAAGTTTTATTTGGGCAATATCTAAGTGTTGATGTATTCGTAAAGAACGGTATGGATTAAAAAAAATGTTTCATCCCCAAAAACTGCTGAAACAATTTGTAGCACCTGAAACAGACTGTCAAATGCTGTTCAAAGGTTAAACGAACGGTCTGATAAGCGTATTGTTGGGATTTATGTTGTTCGGTATGAAAATTGAAAATAACGGGGAAATATAAATTGGACTACCAATTAGATCGCGAGGTTGATTGCCAACCGAGTTATCGCGTTTCTTTGCGGCGTTGCTCCTCATCGCGAATTTCACGCCTGAGCAGTTTGCCGACTTTGGACTTGGGAAGCATGTCTCTGAATTCAATATACTGCGGTACTTTATAGGACACCAGGCTTTCGCGACACCATTTGATCAATTCATAGCCGGTGATACCTTTGATATCCTCTTTGAGGACCACATAGGCTTTAATGCGCTCACCAACTTTTTCATCCGGCACGCCGACAACGCAGGCACCGATAACAGCCGGATGCTCCTGCAGTGTTGATTCGATTTCTGAGGCTGATACGCGATAGCCCTTGTGCTTGATCGTATCCACCGTACGGTCCACAAAATACAGATTTCCCTCCTCATCCAAGGACATGATATCAGCGGTACGATACCATTTTAAACCTTCTATATCTATAAAAGATTCAGTAGTTTCTTCCGGCTTATTCAAGTAATATGTAACCATATGATCAGAGGAAACCAGCAGCTCACCCGCATCGCCAGTCTTGACCGGTTCAAGGGTGGCCGGGTCCACGATCTTTATCTGTTTGGTTTCCATAATGCGGCCAACGCTTTTGGGCGGGGTGTCGATATCAACCGGGCACATGGAAACCCCACCGCAGGTTTCGGTAGCGCCGTAACCCTGGCGAATTTTCCGACCGAACTTTTCCTCCCAGCGCCGGCCGATTTCCACCGGCAGCAAATCACCGGCACTAAACCAGTATTCAACTGAACTAAGGTTATACTGTTCGAGGCGGTCATGCTCTAGAATCATGCGATAGAGGGTGGGAACCCCGATCATGGTTTTGGCTTTAAATCGCTGGATGGCATCCAGGGCCGCATCCAGGTTGATTTTTGGCTGTAAAATCAGGGTACCACCAACAAGCAGGGTGGCAAGACCGCAGCACTGCCCCAGAATATGAAACAGGGGTGCATTTCCCAAAATGACATTGCCTTCAGGTGGGAACAAAGATTTACTGATGCTGATCTGTTCGCGGGCAGACACCAAAAACAGGTTGTGAGTGAAGGGGACGCCTTTGGGAAATTTAGTGGTGCCGCCGGTGTATAGAATTTCAGCAATGTCATTGCCGTCTGATTCAGCAACGGGCTGCGATGGTTTTGTTCGGCGGTGCTGGGCCAGCAACTTGCGAAATGAATATGTATTTTCATCCAGCGCAATTTTACCCCGCGGGATGATATCAAACAGATAGCCAAAACCCCGTTTCCACCAGGGCAGCAAATCGGCCATTTTGGTGACGACTACCTTTTTAAGCTGCGTTTGCGGCAGCACGCTGGTGACGTAGCCAAAATTGGTATCAGCGCAGACTATGGCTTCAGCTTCGCTGTCGTTGGCGATATATTTAAGATCATGAGGGGTATAGATGGGTGTAATGGGTACACAGACGCCGCCCATTTTCTGAATTCCCAGCCAGGCCACCACCCATTGGATACTGTTGGGAATATAGATAATGACTTTCTGTCCGGCCGTGCAACCGGCATGGCTGAGGGCGGCAGCAAAACGGTCTGCCATGTCTTTTACCTGTGTGTAGGAAAACCGTGTGCCCAGATATACAACAGCGGTATTGTTTTTTCTTTGCTCAGCTGTTTCGGCAAAAGCGGCATATATATTATGGTCTGTTATAGAGCTCATCTAGTTATTTCAGATTCCAAAATAGGCGGATTTAATTTCAGGGTTGTCCATTAACGCCTGACCGGTGCCAGATAAGGTCAGCATCCCGTTTTCCACCACATAGCCCTTGTCAATCATTGGTAAAACGGGTCGGGCAAACTGCTCGCTGATGACCACCGTGATTCCGGTGCTTTCTTTAAGCTGTGCGACGGCTTCCACAACCACCTGCTGCATCATGGGGCTGAGACCTAAAAGCGGCTCATCCAGCAGCAGCAGTTTGGGGCGCACAATCAAGGCCATACCAATGGCGAGCATCTGCTGCTCGCCACCGCTTAAAAATCCGGCCTTGCGGGTTTTTAATTTACTCAAAGCTGGAAAAAGATCAAAAACATATTCAATGGATTCAACAATTTCTGATCTTTTCTTCAAGTAACCTGCTATCTTTAAATTTTCCAGGACACTGCTTTCCGGAAAAATGGGATGGCGCTCGCGACAAAGCACGATACCCATTTTGACCCGTTCATCAGGAGGTATTTCGGTGATGTTTTGACCATTATATAGGATGTTCCCATAAACAGTGATGCGTTCACCGCCTCTGCGTTTTTCTTTGATACGCATATCAATGATCAGGCCGGACAATGAATTCATCAAGGTGGTTTTGCCGGCGCTGTTAGAACCGATAACCCCCACGATTTCACCTTCATTGACCTCTATGCTGAGGTCATTGATGGCCAGGGCATTTTCAAAAAAAACCATCAGGTTCTGTACTTCAAGCATATTCAAAATCCTATTCTGGTTTCTTGCAGCTGGCGACTGGCTTCTGGCTATCCATCGCCACTATCAAATCCCAGAATTAGTTTATCGTTTTCGTCTGAATCGAGATAATCTTTTTTTCAAAGTTCGAATGCACACAATCTGTCAGGCGGTCATGTTATTTTCTATTAGGCGATATGCAGATATATTACCCCAATGCGACACAGCGGCCCGAGATTTGGCATGATAGGCAACTCAGCTATCGAACATGCCCATTGTGATGGGTGAATCCCAAATATCGGGACGCCGGTATTTTAAAATTCATATCGCCGTTTAGGAAATGACATGGCCGCCTCCCATCTAAAAAATTCTTTTTGTGAAGGCAAATCTGCTGCAAGAAGAGAGTCGTAAAATAAAAGCAAGCAGATAATAACGACACTGGATAAAGATATAAATGCCCGTCAGGCCTCAGCTCCGAGATAGGCTTTTTTGACGGCATCGCTTTCCATCACTTCGGCTGCTTCACCTTCTGCGATTTTTTCACCGTAATTAAGGACAATGACGCGATCCGCGATTCGAAACAGCTCCTTGAGACGGTGCTCGATCATGATAATGGTTTTGCCTTCCAACCGCAGCTTTTCGATGATCGGAACAATACTGGCGACTTCAGCCAAGCTAAGCCCTGAAAACAGTTCATCGAGGATGATCAAATCCGGTTGCAACGCAATGGCCTTGGCCAGCTCCAGTCTTTTGAGGTAGCCCTGGGGCAATACGCTGGCGCTTTTGTAGGCCACAAAGGCATCGCGTTCAAAACCCACTTCTTCTAGAAGATCCAGCGCCACCGCATCACGATCACCGTATTTGCCGCCTACCATTTTTTTAACCCGCGGTGAATACAGCGGTATAATCATGTTTTTGTAAGCCGGCAATTGATAGAAAGGCTTGACCATCTGAAAGGTGCGCGCGATTCCCATGCGGATAATTTTATAGGGCGGCATACCACTGATGTTTTTACCATTGTAAATGATTTCGCCCTCGGTGGGTTTGACAAAACCGGTGATCAGGTTAACCGCCGTGGTTTTGCCGGAGCCGTTGGGCCCGATCAGGCCCAGGAGCTCTCCTTTGGCCAACTCAAAGCTTAGATCATGAATGGCTTGAACCCCTCCAAAGTTTTTGTAAAGCCCGGCAACCTTTAGCAGCGCAGTGGGGCTCATAATTACACCTCCACCCAGCGTTCAAACTGGTGATATTTGCGCTGAATATAATGGAAGATGCCTTCCGGCAAAGCCACGATAAATACCACCAGAAACAGCCCGTATATCACGATACGTAATCCGCCGATGCCGCGTAAGATTTCTGAAAGCGGCACCAGGATAAAAGCGCCCAGGGTTGCTCCTGCCAGAGTGCCGGGGCCGCCGACCACTGCTGCCGCTATGGGCAGAATCGAATAATCCAGGGCAAAGACCGGCATGCCGACAAACATATAGACATGGGTTGTAAAGGCACCGGCAAAGGCCCCGACGGCACTGGCAATAAACAGGGCTTGGGCTTTAAACCAGTAAATATTGATGCCTGCGTTCATAACCGAGCGGTCGTTATCGCTGATGCCTTTTAACACCAGCCCATAGTCAGATCCCATCATGCGGCGGAAACCAAACAAAGCCCCCAGCAGGGCGCCGACAATCACATAGACCTCAATCCAGCGTGAAGCCAGGGGCGTAATCCCGCTTAATCCTTCGGTGCCACCGAAGATCTTGGTGGCTTCGACGATCCGCACCAGCATCAGCGGGATAATGAGTGTCACCATGGAAAAGTAGATGCCTCTCAGCCGCAAGACCGGCAGTAAAACAAGCGTGCAGATACACCCGCCCAGGATGGACGCTATGGGGATGGTTATATACGGCGACCAGCCAAAAGAGTGATTCAATACACCGGCTGCGTAAGCACCCATCCCGAAAAAAAGTGCTTGCCCCAGCGATATCATGCCGCTTTGTTCCAGGATGTCCCAGCTGATGGCCAATAGCGCGAAAACAGCCACATTTAGCAACACCCTTTGCCAGTAAATACCCAGTACCAGCGGCAGCACCAGGCAGGCGACGATGGGTATGAGTCTGGGGGCTGCCAGATAAAGCATTTCTCGCCAGGACGTTAGGGCAAAAATATCGCTGGATCGGGCCTTTATGCCGCGATCGACGCGCTCTTTGCGTCTTTGCTTTGAATTTAATTCCCCGTTTTGCATTCCCACTTCCCCATTCCTCTATATTCGTTCTTCAAGCTCTTTTTGTTTGCCGAATAAACCGGATGGTTTAATGGTCAGCACAATCAGGATCGCCGCCAAACTGACAATCATGGTCCAGTGGGAGCTGATATAACTGTCGGTAAAGCGTTCGGCAAAGCCAATCACAAAGCTGGCCACAATAACGCCGCCGGTGCTGCCCAGACCACCGATAATGCATACTGCCAGGGCCTTGATCAGTACCTCGTAGCCTTCGCTGGGTGCAATGCTGCCAAGGGGGATGATAATGGTGGCTGCGATGGCGGCCAGGCCGGCGCCAAAAGAAACGCTCAATGTTGCAATGCGATCAGAATTGATGCCCAGACTCAAAGCGGTGCGTTCATCCTGGGCAATTCCTCTGAAAGCAAGCCCTAAAGATGTGTGATGGGTAAAAAACCACAGAAAAATGACCAGCGCCACACCGATAATCACAATTAAGATCCTTTGCATATCAATATAAGCGCCGAAGATCACAAAACTGTGGTCGATAAACACAGGCAAGGTATATTCAAAGCCCACAAAACCGAGGTAGCGAAACAATTCCAAAATGGCCAGACCGATACCAAAGGTTGCGATCACCTCCGATAGTGCCTGGCCCCTCACTCGCAGCAATACAAAGCGGTACATCAGGGCCCCGCACACGGTGGTAATCAGGATGGATATGGCAGCGGCCAGCAGAAATGGAAGGTCTAAAAGATTTAACAGCATCCAGCTGATGTAAGCGGACATGATATACAGGGCGCCATAGGCGAAATTTGCCACCCCACTGATGCCGAAGGTTAAATTAAAACCAATGGCCAACAACGCTAAAATAACGCTGTTTACAACAGCGTAGATCACCGTGCCGATAAACATTAATTTTACCGCTCCTATCGTATTCTGACAACCTGATGAAGCTATAATTGCTGCTGCTTGTCTAAATAGTTTGCTTGCTGAATCAACAGATTTGGCGCAATGAACGCTGTGCGTTCATTGCGCCATAGAGTTTTTCGATAGATCAAACGGTCGCACAAATCCGCCGAGCAAGATGGCGCGATCTTTACGAATCCCAGCGTCTTATTTCAAAGACTTTAATCCGGGTGGCAGCTTGATTTTGGCTTCGGCAACAGCGGCCGGGAAGACGATTTTACGCTGCCCATTGTCAGTCCATTGAAATACCAGACCGATGGCGGTTTCATTCGGATCTTTGCCATAAACAGCCTGGTTGCCCTCATCATATCGAATACGTCCCATCACACCATTGCGGTCGGTTTTTTTCAATTCCGCGACAATGGCGTCAGGATCCAGGCTGCCGGCGCGCTCGATGGCTTCGGCCAGGATGTAGACAGATTCGTAAGAGGGTGCAATGCCGTGGCCGCCCTGGATGGGTTTGCCGAAGGTGCTTTTATATTTATAGAAAAAGTCCTTCGACGCCGGTACTTTCTCAGAGTAGATACCGCTGCCCAGCTCAAAAATGCTGTTCATCACACCGCCGATTTTACCGTCAAATGTGTTCCAGGCTTCTGATCCGGCCAGGGGTGAGATAAATCCGGCCATCAAAGCGGGTACTTTCATGGATTTCCATTGCTTTACCAGAATTCCGCTCTGGGGCATATCAAATATCGGCATAATGACCTGGGCGCCCTTGGCACGCGCTTTCATCAGAGCCGATGAGAAATCCGAGGTGCCGGTGGGATAGGCTTCCATGCCCAAAACCTCCCAGCCGGCTTTGTCAAAATATACTTTTTTGACAAAACCTGCGGTGGCCCTGGCCCAGGCGACATCCTGGTGCATGACGAAAACTTTATTGAAGCCGAATTCCTTGTTTATCAAGGCCATGTTGCCGGCCAGGTATTTTACCAGGTGCACGGCATTCAGGCAGGTTCTAAAAATGTATTTATACTTTTCCGGATCGGATTTGATTTTTTTCTCGGAACCGGGGCTCATGGCTATTGTGCCCAGCATCGGTACCTTATATTTGGCAATGATGTCCATACCCGCCATCAATGCTTCGGATCGAAACGGCCCTACAACAATGGCAGCCGGTTTTTTTTCGAGGATAATTTTTTCCAGTCCCAGTAGGGCTTCCGGTACGGGGACGCCGGGAGCGGCATCTCGCAGGTCAGTGGCGGCGACTTTCAACATCCGTTTGGTACCCCCAACATTGACACCGCCTTTGGCGTTAATCTCGCTAACCGCGATCTGGACCGCCTTATGAGATTCTTTGCCTTCTAGAAAACCCAGAGAAGTGGGGACGCCGATAACGATCGGCTCGGCGGCATAGACAGTCGGTCCAGGAATTATCCAGACAAATACAGCAACAAACGCAATACAGAGTAAGAACATTTTACGTTTCATAAGACGCCTCCTTTTTGTGGGCTCTCCGCGCATGTGCCGGAGAATTCGGATTAAAGCATTTATATTGGAAACGATGCTGCGGATTTTACCGCTGCGGGGTAACGGTGACTTGCGGCTCCGAGCGGTTTATGGATGAGAATCGTTTGACAGCAAGCAGTATAGCTATGAAGTAGCTACTCTGTGGTAGAGCTATCTGAACCGTGGCGGGATGTCAAGAAATTTGTTATTTCCGACCTCTGTTTATATGGAAAATCATCAGGTCAAAGTGATATCGACCATCGAGTAACTGACAAACAGCTTTTAATGTTTTATTTTGTGGCGTTATCAAAAGTGGGTTCGTTAAGGATCGAGATCGGCGCAATGGTCGAATAATTGTTCACTATGATGAACTATAAATGTTATCTGGTTTTGCTAAGCATCGATATTTTTGCCCTAAAATAAGCAATATTCCTACATAGTGCTTGACAAAACATTCTTAACTGGTAATATACATCAACCTAATCGTTCATTGAAGTGAACACAGTATGATGTGCAGTTTGACCTTCAAAACGGCTATCCAGGCGAAGATAAGGGACAGATGATGGACAGGAAAATATTGACGATCGATTCGGAAAAATGCACCGGTTGCCGGAACTGCGAGCTTGTCTGTTCTGTCAGGCATTTTGGCGTGAGCAATCCCTCTTTATCCCGTATTCAGGTTGTAAAATGGGAACACATGGGCGTTTACATCCCCATGAGCTGTCAGCAGTGTGAAGATGCGCCCTGTCTGGAAGTCTGTCCAAAAGATGCCATCCGCCGTGATGATCAACTTGACAGTGTTGCCGTAGACCAAGACCTTTGCATTGGCTGCAAAATGTGCGTTGCCGCTTGCCCTTTTGGTGCCATGCGCTGGAGCAGCAGGAGAGGGCGTGTTTTCAAATGTGATCTATGTGATGGGGACCCGCAATGCGTGCGATTCTGTTATACCAGGGCGGTTGACTATCAGCTATCGCGGACTGCCAGTGCAGGGCGAATGCGTCAGGCCGCTGAAAAAGTGGCCAAGGCAACACGGCGATAGATTGTGGTCTCTGATCCATGGCAGACGGTCGGCAAGGACGCCTATCGCCTCAAATGTTCATAAATAACAAATAACAAATAACAATTAACGATTTCCATGAAGTTGGAGGTTGTTTTGAAAATCCAGGTCGAATCCCTTGGGTTGCCGTCTTTGTCGAAATTAATTGGCCGCAAGACCGACATTGAAATGGCTGATGGCTCCCTTGCGGATCTAATCAAGCATATCGTCGATCGCGCCGGCAGCAAAGGACGCAAAATCTTGCTGGACGACAGCGGGCAGTTGGATATGACCATCCAGGTGATGCTCAATGACGAGGGATTTGTGCCCCGTGATAAATTGGCGCAGCAGAAGCTTAAAGACGGCGATAATGTTAAGATAATGCTGCTCGTAGGCGGCGGCTGATTTTTCCTAAATTGAGCGTTCCAAATTAAAAAATAGGAAGATTTACTATGAAAGGAATTCTGTCTTATTTTTATTTTTTAATTTGAAACCCTTCGGGCTTGCCGATCCTACTCCGCCGCAGGCGGATTAGATGTCGTTCCGCATAGTACACTATAGCGGAACGACATCTGTCGTGTAGCTGCGGCAACCTCGACAATCGCTCAATTTAGTATTATTTGGCCCTTTTTGCCGCTGGGCTGTGTTCTCCGCGGATTATAATGCGGAACATACTCCAGGTATGCCCCGCATAAAAATCCTTGTGCGGCCGAGCCCAGCAACAAAATTGGCGCATTTATAAACCTAAAATACCATTTATTTCTAATAAAAAGGATAGGGCCAGACATCGGATGCAGGTAAATCTCAACAATCGCTCAATTTAGTTATAAGGCGCCCCTTTTGCCGCTGGGCTAAGTTCTCCGCGGGTTTTTGTTTTATATTAAAATTGAATTATATCAATAGTAAATCGGTTAAAAATTTATGTCTTACTTTAGAGTTAATGATCAGTGTAATGGCTGTCTGGCATGCTGCGAAAACTGTCCGGCTTCGGCTCTGGATTTTGCCGATCAAGATGGTCAGCGGACGCTAAAACACAATATGACCAAATGCGCGCGTTGCGGCCAATGCTGGCGTGTTTGTCCCCAGGATGCCATAGAATTTCAGCATCTGTTGGTGGGCGAATGGGATGATGTCGTTTCACTTGATTTGATTCATTGCCGGGTATGCGGTGAGGTGCTTTATTCGCCGGCCTTTCAGCAAAAAATCGACAGCAAACTGAAATCAACCAGCGAAGCGCTTTGTCCGAAGCACCAGCAAAATGCAGCTGCCGCCAAGTTGCTGCCTTCAAAAAAATCATAAATTGATCGTTTTAAATATTAAAAGGGACTTGTTTTGGATCACGTCCAATGAATTATCTCGATTTATATTTTTAATATTTGAAACCCTACGGGATTGCCGATCTTACTCCGCCGCAGGCGGATTAGATGTCGTTCCGCATAGTATACTATAGCGAAACGTCATCTGCCGTGTAGCTGCGGCAACCTCGACAATCGCTCAATTTATGCAGAGGGAGAAATAAATGATCGTAGGAGATTTGAAGCCGCTGGAAGAAATTGTTGCAGCCATTAAAGATTACAAACAGGTGCTTGTTCTGGGATGTGGCAGTTGTGTGACCGTTTGTCTTTCGGGTGGTGAAAAGGAGGCTGAACAGCTCAGTCGCGAGCTTTCACAAATTCGGCATTATCAAGACTCACCGCCGAAGTTTGTCGTTGGCTGCATTCTCAGACAGTGCGAGCGGGACCTGGTTCATGACTATCAGGAAATTCCTGCTGGAACCGATGCCATCCTTTCTCTGGCCTGCGGTGCCGGGGTGCAGACCTTGGCGGATGAATTTGAACCTTTGCCGGTGATTCCGGCGTTAAATACAACTTTTTTGGGCGCATCGGACAAGCCGGGCTCGTGGATCGAAAAATGCAAAGGCTGCGGAAATTGTATACTCATCCATACCGGCGGCATTTGTCCGGTTGCGTGTTGTGCGAAAGGTCTTTTTAACGGCCCCTGTGGCGGTTCTAAAGGAGGCTTCTGTGAAGTCGGCCAGGGAACACCTTGCGCCTGGACCCAGATTGTTGCACGCCTAAAAAAAATGGACAAGCTGCATTGCTATGAAGAGCTCCAGTCATTCAAAGACTGGCGACCGGGCGGGGCATCCGGTGTGCGCAAACGCGTGCGAGCTGGGCTAGGTGATGGTACCCCCACAAACTCAAGCAATAAATAGCTAAGTCAGTGCCATTATTAAAGGCATATGGTTTATTGTTTCGCCTGGTTCTGGGTTCAGCGTTCAAAAGTTCAAAGGTTGGGACTGCTTGATCAATAAGATGTAAACCTCTGAACCCTGAAGTTCTGAACCCTAACCCCTGAACCCTAACCCCTAACCCCTGAACCTTGAACCTATGAATATGGAAACGAACGAAGTTGATATACTTTCCGTTGGCGTGGATGTCGGTAGCTCAACCAGTCATCTGGTGTTTTCAAAGCTTTTGCTGAAAAAAGATGAGCGCTCGGTTACCCGGCGCTTTAAGATTCGGCAAAGAGACATCATTTATGAAGGCCGCATCATCCACACACCGATGTCTGATGATAAAACTATTGATATTAAAAAACTAACCGAGTTCCTTAAAGCAGAATATAAGCGAGCAGGTATTGATCCTAATGACATCCAAACCGGTGCAGTCATTGTCACTGGGGAGTCGGCGCGAAAAAAAAATGCCCGTCAAATTGCCGAAGCCTTATCCAGTGATGCCGGCAAATTTGTGGCCGCAACAGCCGGGCCCAATTTTGAAAGCCTGATCGCTGCAATGGGTTCCGGTGCCGCGACCCGATCTCGCGAATGCCA
>JASJAN010000068.1 GCA_030066985.1 Desulfobacterales bacterium | reverse complement strand
GTATAAATTGTCGGCTAAAGTTTAAATAGAAACCGTCTTTAACCTTCTTGGTGAGCATGGAAATTTAGGTTTGAAAAAGTTGATCAGCAACCGAATCTGGCTGATAGGAAGAATAGATAGTGAAAACGAACTTTAGAAAGGAATTTGAACATCAGAAGGCGCTCAACACATACTCAATATTTGAAACAGGTCTTTATTGTCAAGCGTTAAGTTGGGTTGTGATATATTGAAACCCAAATATCGCATTTTTTCATATATCAAACGCATATCACAATAATTTTGGATTTCTGATAGTTGTGTGTTGTTGGAGTAATCACAGGTTTGAGTATTGCAAATAAGGCAGTGTTATATAATATCAAATGTCAAATTTTCGTTACTTATTTTTTCCTAACAAACAAAAATTCACCACCTTCGTGGCCAGCTTTGCGAATATCGGAATATTCTGGTGTTTGGTCGGAGTTGAGCATCACAGGGCGACGCAACTTGTTGAAGAGCTGCGCGCCATCCATAATGTCATTGTTTTCTTTGAGAGCATTTAAAAAAGCTGTTGCAAATACAGAGTGTAACCCATCTCCACCAGTGTCGATCACTGGCTCCAAACCTCCGGAGGATATGACACAGCGGGCCCTTTTGGTTGAAAGACGTGTGAGGTATCCGGGTGTTTTGTTAACAATATGAACACCTCTAGCTAATTTTCCAGAATAACAGCTGTCAGCAACAATGAGTACGTGTTTGGCTTTTAAAGCTCTGAGGTTGGAAGTGATAGAGGAGTTTGAGATCCATGCTAGCATATTATCCTTTCGCGCATCAATAGGTAGCCAATAGCCCTCATCGGCTTCCTCATCCATCCAACCATGTCCGGCATAGTAAATTAGTAAATTGTCTAGCTTGTTGAGATTCCATCTCAAATTGCTTAACGCCAGCAAGATATCAGAGCGGTTGGCATCTAAAAGCAACTTAACTTTAAATCCATATTGGCTCTTAAGAACTTCAGCGACTTCTTTGGCATCGTTTTTTGCTGATTTTAATCTGGGAAGATATTTGTAATTGTTATTTCCAATAACCAGAGCAGAATATTTGCCAAAATCCATACCCAAATAAGAATGAGGCTTAGTTTCTATAAATTCCTTCTGGGGTGCTTTTTTAATTGAAGTTTCGGCAACAGTTTTTCTTGGTTTCGATAGTGGAACCAGTTTTTCTGAAGACTCAAGTAAAGTAACAATATCCTGATATTCACGTTTTATAGCTAAATCTAATGCTTTATCACCTTCATTGTTTTTTAGATTAATATCAGCTCCTTGCGATATCAGATACTTTACGACTTCTAAATGACCATTGCTGACAGCGATATGAAGGGGTGTACATCCTAAAGTTAACACCACCCAAGCCCTATGAAGATAGAAGGCGGCTTTTGCATCAATTTCAGAACCGTTTAATATGAGATATTTTACTATTTCTAAATTACCATCATCTGCTGCATAATGAAGAGAAGACCTGTTATAATTATCTTTTGCATTAACGTCAGCGCCACTTAATATCAGATGTTTTAATAATTCTATATTCCTATAGATCACCGTATAGTGAAGAGAACATTTTCCGTCGCCATCTCCTGCATTCACCTCAGCGCCTTTTGCAATCAAATATTTTGATATTTCAACCTTATTACCAATTACAGCATAATGAAGAGGAGTATTATCTGTAATGTCTTTTATATTAATTTCTGCTCCTTGGGAAATTAGATATTTAACAGTCTCCATCTGCCCATTAGAAATCGCAGCGTTCAATGGAGTCTTGCCACTTGTATCTTTAATATTAATCTCAGCACCATGGGAAACAAGTTGAATAATGATTTCTAAATTATTTTTATCTACAGCAGTTTGAAGAGGCGTTTCCCCATAATTATCTCTAATATTAACATCAGCACCTTTAGATATTAGAAATTTGACGATATCTTCATTGCCTGCATGAACCGCTACGAGAAGAAAAGAATTGCCGTTACTGTCCTTTTCGTTAATTCTACTCGGATTTTCAGTGACTATATTTTTTACATCTAATATATCTAAATCGCTGAACAGGACTGCCTTTTTTTCAGTGCTGGCACATGCATTTAGAAGAATAAAAAAAATCAGATGCCCTAAAATTATGAACCTGATTTTCATGACATGCTCCCTATTTGTATTTAACAAAAGGTTTCCGAACCACAATTTACCAAAACCTGTTTTGTTTAAAAGGTCAGCTTTTCAATACTTAATTCGCACCCCCCCTATATAAGGTCTCGGACTAAAGTATTCATTTAGTTGGAATTTTGGATAGCGAAAAAGTCAGGCCAAAAAGAGGATTCGATTCTGAATATTTAGATCCGCTGCAGGTCAGTTGGAATAGAAGAATCTGGAACAATTCGGATGTATTTATAGTCAAATCAATCAAATTTAGTCAATAATAATTGAGTGTATTAAAACTGGTGATTGAGAATACATGAACTTTGCCGATTTTACAGATACATATCGAATATAGCTAGGTTTTTAGGGGGTTAGAATTTACAGATTTGTAGGAACAAATTGTAACATTTTATTAAATTGCAGGCTTTCAAAAGTTTGATTACCATCAACTATTTTGCGGCTTTTCTCCGATTTCGTTCTTTAATGATAATTTCTAGCTCTTTACTCATTTGACCTGCAATTGCTGTATTTTCTTCTGCCCGTCTGGCCAAATAGGGTAATGTTGATTCAACCGGACCGTAAGGAAGGTACTTACTGACATTATATCCGGCATTTGCAAGGTTGAAGCTAATATTATCGCTCATACCATACAGCTGCGAAAAATAAATGTGAGGGTGGTTGTTTGGCAGTTGCTTTTCTGCCATGAGCTTTAGCAGCAATCTGCAGCTGGCTTCATTGTGGGTGCCCACACAAATTTCTACCTCGTCAATATTATCAATAAAGATTTCCACGGCTTTATCGTATTCTCTGTCTGTATCCTTCTTGGTAGCGTTGATGGGGGATCTATATCCATAACGCTTGGCGCGTTCTCGCTCTTTTTCAATGTAGGCACCGCGAACAATTTTTATGCCGAGCTTATAGCCTCCGGTCCGGGCCCGTCTGATTAACTCGAGGAAATAGTCATTGCGGTCCCATCGATACAGCTGAAGGGTGGTAAAGACGATTGCTTTGTTCTTGTTGTACCTGGACATCATCTCCTCGGTGAGGTCGTCTACGGCTTGCTGTATCCAGCTCTCCTCTGCATCGATATAAATCGGTTTGTCCGCGTTAAAAGACGCTTCACAAATAGTCTCAAACCTATTTCTAACCTTGTCCCACTCGCTTTGGTCTTCCATCGTCAGCGCCTCGTTAGCAGAAACTTTTTGATATAATTCGAAAGGACCAATGGCCGACATTTTCATGCATGTGCAGGGAATGTCAGGGTTCGTTTTAGATTTTTCTATAATTTTTAACAGCTCTTTTTTAGTGGCTTCAAAACCGGTCTCGTCTTCGGTCCCTTCAACAGAATAATCTAGGATAGTACCAATTCCCGACTGGCCCAATTTTCTAACCACGGTCGTGTATTCACTTTCGTTCTCACCGCCACAAAACTGTTTAAATACGGTAGATTTGATAATGGATTTGACAGGCAACCCCATCGACAAGGTGAGTTTTGCAGCCTGTGACAGAAATTTTACCAGAAAGGGGCTTTTCGTCAGCTTAAAGATAAAATAGGATAGAAATAAATCCTTGTCCGATTTATTTTGAAACGCGATGGATGTGTCGTCAAAAGAAACGAATAGGTGTTTGTTATTGGGTTCATGAGTATCCTTCACGATAGCCTCCTATTTCTATAAGCATCGGTAGGTTACAATTAACTGAATTGTTTGGATTAGATATGATTAAAAACCTACCTCATTAAAGGGAGAGCAAGCAACCTTCAATTCAGATCGGCAACGGTATACACAACGAAATTATCCAATAGTTCAGATTTAATATTCACGAAACGCCCCTATGCCATACTTGCAATAATTCCCGAAGTATCTGATTGTAGATTGCACCTGATAGTGTTCAATATTTTGCCGATATCAAAATTGCAGACTATGTGCCTGAATTCACCATATCAGCTTTGGTTATATTTCATTTGCCAACCCGTCATAGATCATAAAAAATGGGGCCCCAACCCGGGCTCCATTTTTTTGCTAAAACCGATTTCTGAATTCTACATTTTCTTAAACCGCTTCAAGCCGGGGTAAATTTTATTAAAAGCATCAATATCAACAGCAAAAATAACCAGAGGGCAATCGCTATACGGGTCTGCTTTTTGGCCCGCTCAGCCTTCCACCAGCTGTTGGGCCGGATCCCCTGGAACAAAAACATAACCACCGCTGAAATATTCAAACAGACGATATTGGTGGCCAGTATCAGAAAGGCATTGATGCTTTCAGCATAAAAGCCGCCGCCAAGAAGAAGACCGAATACCACTAGCGGCGGCAGCAATGCGACCGCCACCATCACCCCGATCAGCGAGGCTGATACGCCGGCCGTTAAAGACAGCGCACCCGCTGCCCCGGATGCCGAGGCCAGCACAATGTCCGAATAGCTGACCTGCAATCGTGAGACGATTTCCGGATGATTCAGCTCCACGGTGGCAAACCAGCCGATGAATACGGCAATAAGAAGGGCGAATCCCGATCCGGAAATATTGGTCAGCAATGACTTCTTAGCCAGCTTGGGGTCACCCAGCGTGGCCGCAAAAGCCATTCCCATATTGGGCCCCAGCAGCGGTGCCAGCACCATGGCCCCGATAATAATCGCCACGTTGCCCCGCAAAAGCCCGATGGCGGCCACACAGGACGCCAAAAACACCATCAGATAAAAGGTACGGCTGCCTGAAGCGATGCTTTTAATATCCTCGTAGAGCTCCTCGCGATATATCCGCTTGGAACCTATTTTGGTGGGGATTTTGGTCTTGCTTTTTTTTGAGTCCTCATCTTCTTCTAAACGGGGGATAACGGCTTCCACCGCCACAACGATAATACGAAATCCCGGCATTTGTCCGTAGCGTTTCTGCAAAAAATCAAAAACCGGCTCGGCGTTTTCAGCTTCAAGCAGCAGCTTCAATTCCCCACCGCCATCTTCACACGTCTCATATGAATCGATAATCGTAAATTGGCTCTTGACCTCTTCAAGCAGCGTGCTGCTTTTTTCCGGAAGAAAAACCTCTGCCAGTCGTAAAGCCATGAAAAGGCCTCCTAAAAATCATCGCGAACGTTGAACACCCATCCAGCTATGGATCAGATGTCTTCATGATCGCAGTTGCAATTGTCTTCTGACATAATGCATATGCAAACGGGTTATATTTTGCAACGGGCATCTGCTGAAATGCATCAAATCGTGTCTCAAATTCAAATTAAAAGCCGCTTGACAAGTCAAACGCCACATTATATAAAGACCTTTATATAAAGTATCTTATTTTATAACCTATAAGTGATCACTATGCCAAGAAAAACACAATTTACCAAAGAAGACGTTGTCACAGCCGCTTTTGAGCTGGTCAGGGAAAAAGGGTTGCCAGGGTTGTCCGCGCCGGCGGTTGCCGCAAAAATGGGCTGCTCCACCATGCCCATTTATTCCCATTTTAAAAACATGCAGGCCCTCGAAGATGCGGTCATCCAAAAAGCGTGGCGCGGGGTGATGCAATACCAGACCCAAAACTACACCGGTGATGTCTGGGTTGATCAGGCTGTTGGATGGGTCCGGTTTTCCAGAGATGAGGCCAATCTATTTCATTCTATGCTCAACAACAACAACCGAAAACTGCAATATCAAATGCAGGTCCAGCATTGGGAATACCTTGCGGGGCTTCTCGAAGGTTATGATGGTTTTAAAGACCTGGATAATTTTTTGAGTCAACGGGTCCGCTCGGCGCATGCAAAACTGACCCACGGTCTGGCCATGGCGCCGCGCATCGGCCCGGAAAAAATGATTGTTGAAGAAGACGAAATTCTTTTCAGGTATCTGACCAGCGCCACTCAGGCATTGTTGCTTGGCTATAAAGCACTCCCTCCCATGGACGAATCGTACAAGCAGTATGTGTTGGACAGGATAAAAAATTTCAAGGATGACAACTAGCAATTAAATCCCTTTAAAGTATATTGGGTGACACCGATGGTTGATTATAAGCGCAAGATAGAAAAAGGGTTTCAATATTTGGGCATCAGTGTCATTCGCTACCGTTGGGCTATTTTGCTGATGACAGTAGTGGTGGCTGGCTTGGCTGCGACTCAGCTTCCTAAACTCAGTATCGCCACTTCTGTCGAAAGCATGTTCAAGCGCCGCGATCAGATAGTTACCGATTACCAGCGGTTTCGCAGTCAATTCGGACGTGACGAAGAAATTGTGCTGCTGATCTCCTCCTCCGACATCTTTAGCCTTGAATTCCTAACCACACTCAAACAATTTCATCATGATCTGGAGAATTCACTACCGCTGTTAAAAGAGGTCCGTTCGCTGGCCAATGCGCCTTATATCGAGCCAATTGATAGCGGTGTGCGTGTGAGCAGTTTTCTCACCAAGCTGCCGCGGACAGAGGCAGAGGCGCAGCAGTACCGACAGCGTGGCCATCCCTATCCAGGATACCGGAATCTGTATTTTACCCCGGATGGCAAGCATGCCAGAGTTGTTATCAAAACGCAGGCGGTATCGGCGTTGACGGCCGATGGCCTGCGATTGCGGGGTTATGCCCGTGGGGTCCGCGGGGCAACAAAACCGCCTCCGCCTGCAGAACAGCAATCGATATCGCAGGTAGAGAATATCGCCGTCATCGGCATCGTTGATGCCGTCATCAAGCAGTACCAGGCGCCGGACTTCAGCATTGCCGTCAGCGGGACGCCGGTCTACCAGTATCATGTCGAGCCGATGGTCCGTGCTAACATGAAAAAAATGTGCATTGCGATTTTGCTCATCCCGGTTCTGTTCATGCCGATTGTGTTTGGTCGCGGCACGGGTGCTTATCTGCCCCAGGTGACGGCCATTTTAGGCCTGATGGTTGCTTTAGCGTTGATGGTGTTGTTCTCGGTTCGCCTCAGCCTGACCTCGTCTATGTTGCCTTCCATCCTGTTGTCCATTGGCCTGACTGCTCCAATTCATTTCCTGGTGGTCTATTACAAGTACCAAAAGCGGGTCGGGAAATTCCGGGGCATTATCGCCACGATGAAGCATTCCGGTTTTCCGATCACCATGACCAGTTTCACAACAGCGGCGGGATTGCTGTCATTTTCCTTCTCGGATATCGTACCGATAGCCCATTTAGTGAATTTCACAATCGTTGGAATTCTCATCATCCTGGTATTTACGCTCGTTACCCTGCCGGCACTCCTCTCCATAATGCAGGTGGTTGCGGGGGTCAAAAAGGGTGAAGCCAATTATGAGGCTTCCATTTTCAACCGAACCTTGTTGGCGTTAGGTCGCCTCGGGGTTACCCGGCCGTACCTCGTTTTGATTCTGTTCCTGACGGGTATCCTTGCAGTGGGATTCAGCATCCCCCGGCTTCATTTTTCACACAACCCGCTGCATTATTTCACTGAAGATTCCGATTTCATGCGGCAGGTTCGCCTAATTGAAGCCCGGACCGGTGGATTTCGGGCGCTGGAAATACTGATCGACACACAGCAGGAGCGGGGAATCATCGACCCCGGCCTGCTCAAGGCCATTGAGCAGTTGGATACTTATCTGAAATCGCAAACAGATATTCAGGGGCGCGCTTATGTTGGCAGAACCCGATCTATCGTCGATCTCTTCACAGAAATTTCCTGTGCAACATCAGGACAGGATCAGACCAATTGCCTGATTCCTGAAGAAGAACCGGTCCTGGCAGAGCAATTTGATCACATCAAACGCATTGCCCCTGATGCGTTACGAAAATACACGGATGAGGATTTGCGCATCGGTCGGTTGACCGCCATGATGTACTGGCGGGATGCTGCCCATGATGTTGATTTCATCGCACGGGTGCGGCAAAAGGCAGCAACTTTGTTCGGCTCCGGTGTCAACTTGGCGGTAACCGGCGTTGCGGCCATCAATTCCGGAATCATTAATACGATGATGAAAAGCCTGGCCATCGGTTACAGCACGGGATTCCTGCTGATTACGGCATTAATGATCGTGGCCGTTGGAGATGTGCGCATGGGGCTGTTAGCCATGATTCCCAATCTGTTGCCGATTGTCATTGCGCTGGGCGTTATGGGATATCTGAACATCCCCTTGAATACCTACAACCTGATTGGCGGCAGTATCCTCATCGGAGTGGCTGTAGATGACACCATCCATTTTTTTCATAATTTCCGCAGGTACTACCTGAAATCCGGCGATATCAACTTTGCTGTGAGCGAGACGTTAAGATCAGCAGGCCGCGCCCTGCTGGCAACGACACTGATTCTGGTTGCCAGTTTCTGGATGCGGCTGTTCAGTGACCTGAAAGTGGTCGCGGATTTCGGATTGGTGCTGGGCATTGCGTTACTGGCGGCCTTTCTGGCCGATGTATTGCTCGCGCCAGCCCTTTTGCGGGTCTTTTATGGAGCTGGGCAGATGGATTCTGTCAAACGATTTGATGTTCAGAAGGCGCAGAACATATGATACTTAAAAAACGCATCCTCAAACATATGGTTCTTTACCTGGTCTGTCTTGCAGTCTCAACAGCGGCATTTTACGCTTTCATTGTTGTTTATGCTCAAAAGACATTTTATTTGAGCGATAAACAATGGCATCCGGCGGAAGCGGAATCGCAGGGCATCGACCCGAACCTTTTAAACAAAGCATTTAACTATGTTGACACGCGGCTACCCACTGCTCGAAGCCTGTTGCTGCTTCGCAACGGCAAGACGGTCGCCGAAAAATACTATTGGCTCGGTGGCCCCAAGGAGACAGATTACCTGCATTCCCTGAATCTGCCGCTCCTGCAGATATTGATCGGTATCGCCATTGATCAACAATTGATCCAGGGCCCGCAGCAACCACTAGCTGCTTTTTTCCAAAAACATCTGACGCAAAACCTACCGGATGGTACAGCATCGATGACGTTAAGCCGCCTGCTAAGGTCACAGGCACCACTGCTTTGGGGAGCCGGAAGCCCGGATTATTGGGATTTGTTTTACGCAGAAGATAAAATTGAGGCCAGTCTGCGACTCATTTCCCGGCAACAGACAAATATCCAACCGGCGACAAACTTTGCCGCAGCGTATTTGTTGAGCCAGGTGATTGAACAGGTATCCGGCCAGAGCGTATTCAATTTTGCTGACCGTTATCTGTTCCAACCTCTGGGCATAACAACCTACGCAGCCGACGATGGCGACCTGCCACGCGATCCAATGGT
>JASJAN010000067.1 GCA_030066985.1 Desulfobacterales bacterium | reverse complement strand
ACTCCACGATCGGCTGGTCATTGGGGTAGCGCATCAGCCATACATTATAATCTTGTTTAACCAGTGTAGGGGCCAAATTCTGCCACACCTTACCGGGATCGTCCAGACCGTGAACCAAAACGATGGATTTGCGGGTCGATGCCGCGCTGGCGGTGTCTTCACGATCCCCTTTAAAAGCAAATAGCCCAAATGTTTTTATAATCTCAGCAGTCCGTTCCGGAAATCGTTCTTTTATGTTTTCGCGCAATTGGCGGCGCAGCTCTTTTTCCTCTTCCAGATAAAAATTGGCAACCAGCTGCCACAGTCCGATGAGCAGCAGAACACCGCCGATGATCCACAGCCAGCGTCTTTTTTTAGGTTGTTTGTTTTTGGGGTCTTGCACTTAGATTCCCAGTCGTCATGGCGTTAAGATGGGTTTTTGTCTGAAAAGGTGATCACACCCATTTCATCTGCCGGTTACCAGCGTCATAGCAGAATGGCAACAAAAGCAAACATGCCGATTGCCAGCAGCGCGATGGCCGTTATCATCGGCAGAGCACGCGTCGGCATATACACATATTGCGGGTTGTCGATTCGCTTTAAAATTCGCCCGTATTGGATGATGGCCGCCAGCAGACTGAGGACACCGAGGGTAATAAAGGCTTCACCAAAAATCATGCCACTGTGGATGGATTCATCCGGCATTGTCCGGTTTTGCTTTTCCAGCACATCGGTAATTTTGCCAACACCGAATCCAAAACCAATCATGGCAATGGCCGTCCGGATCCAGGCCATCAGGGTGCGGTCGGCAGCCGCCCGATTCCGTTCGCGGGCAAGCTCATTGGTGATACTCGGCTTTTTTACATTCTCGCTCATTTTGAACCCCCGGTTTGTCAGAGGTGAAATGTTCCGGAAGAAATGCCTTCAATTATCAGCGGCCAAATGATCGTTTACTTTGCCTGCTTGCCGGCCCATTCCGGATTGATTTTAGTCAGGGCCTTTCGCAACCGCGCGATAAAGTCCGGCGGAAATCTCCAGACCAGCAACTTCTTATCCTTTTCAAGCCCCCTTTGAGCAGCGCTCAGATCGTAGGCCAGCAGCGAGATCAGGTCGGAGCTAACCCAGGGACTTTTGCGAAAAAAGGAGTGGCCGTTGCCGTCCGTCGAGCCGGCAGCCTCGGTGACGTCGACAAATTGCAGCGACGGATGGGCCTGCAGAAACTTGGCCGCCCGCGCCGGCAATTCTTCAGGCCACATCTCGCCGAGCCGCTCACGGCGAAATAACCAGCTAACAAACGCCAGGGCCCGGTCCGCCGAAGACACATAGATCGTGGTTCGTTCCGCAACCCTGAGGAAGTCATCCGCCAGGGCGACACCAAATTCTTCATGGCTGATGTCGCCGCCAACAATGATGACATTGCCGATGCGCACCTTCTTGCGAATCTCCTCGATGGTTTCATCTTCAAAGAGCAGGGCCATCTGGTGCAACGCCCTCACCACCAGCCGCGATCCGGCGCTGAAGCCAATGATGTGGATTTTTTCCGCCTGGGTTTCTTCCGCCAGGTAGGTCAGAAACAGACGCAGCTTGCGCGCCAAGATGACAGCGGCCTCCAGATCCGCAAAATAGGCAAATAAACTGGGTGTTGACGCCCAGCTGTAAGCGATGAAAGCCCCGCGGTAGCCCATAAAATGCCACAGCTCGGCAGAAACAAGCGCAGGGACATCGAACATCACCCGAAAACCGTGAAGATATATATAGACATCCTTAACACCTGAAGTCGCCAAACGCTCGTTAACCAGCCGGGCAAACTCCCGGCCATGGTCATCCGAGGATGGATCTTCGGGGATTGAGCGCGTCATAAAGGAATAGGTATTCGCCAGGTAGCCGGCACCATCGACCGCAATCACCTCAAGGGGGTAATCCTCGGAGCGATCCTTGGCCAACGTAATCTGGCGCACCGTTTCCCAGTCGGTCCCCAGAGGTCCGGCTTTGACTCTGGCCTCACCCAATCGCAAAACAAAGGCGGGCTCATCGAGATAAAACGGCCTTTCGTTAGGATTATCGGAGGGTTTGCGATCTGTGGCATACAGCATGCGGAAGTCATCATAGGATACCGGCGGCTGCCCTTTGGGCAGCGGATTGACGGCACCATTTTCGAAAACAGAGGGTGCGGGCATCAGATCGATTTTATAACGCCTGCTGCTCGAGCAGCCACTAACGGCGAGCGCTATGACCACTACACCCATACATCCGAATGCTAGCGTTGAAAAACGTCGTCTTGCATTTAGCGCTTTCGTTTTCATGCTGGCCCCTCCCTAAAAACGCAATGTCCAATTTTTATTCCTCTGCCTGATCGAACCATTCAAGCACCCGCGTTTCGAGATAAACGTAAAACGGGTTGAAGCGGATGCGCAATAAAAAACTGTAGGGGATCTTGAGTAAATCCCTTTCGCCCTGGATAGCCATCTGACCCAGAAAAAGGGCGTCTATTTTAGTGGGCGGCCCCTGCCCGTACAGGGGGTCATCGGGCGCAAACGGCAAGGCGACGTGGGATAGGGAGATCACGCCGCGCGGCCAGGAGAGATGCAGCGGCTCGATCTTGGATACCTCGGTTGAAAAGGGTGGCTTGTAGCGGGCCACGACAGCACGGCTTTGCGGGTTCGCGTTGGTAACCAGGGTCAGGTCAAAGGGCAGGCCCTTATCCGCTGTCAAACGGGCCGTAAACGGTGCCGGATCGGCGATCAGCAAACTGGTCTTGGCTGCAAAGCGGTTGATGTCGAATAGCACGAGCTCATGCCTGTTCGGCTTGAGATGCTTGAGCAAACGGTCAACCACAGCATCCGTTGAGACCGTGGCATCGACGGTGGACTTTAAGACCAGCGTCGGCGGTAAAACCGGGTTCTTATCGGCGCGGGCCCGGGCAGCGATACGCTGGGCCACCGAGCGGGTCAGGCTGTGAACCTGCTCACCGGCATTGGTAGCAAAGGAATTGTACTTAAATGGATCGAATTCAGGTATCACCGACAACCAGGCCATCCCCCCAAGACCGGGCAAAATCGATAGTCGCCGTTTCCATTTGGCCAGCGCCGCTGCCGGGTGCAGACCGATGGAAGGGGAAATCAGCACCAGGCTGGCCGGTGTGGGTAAATTTTCTTTTTCAAACGCTTCGAGTGCGTAATTTAGCGTTAGCGGTGCCCCGTTGGAATAGCCCACCAGATGGATCGGCTTTTTCCCGACCTTGGTTGCCAGGTGTGCCACCGCCAGCCGCACGGCAGCGGCCATGTCCTGCCAGTGGATGTATTTCAGCCCGGAAGGCGCGGTGCCGTGGCCGGGCAGTCGCAGACCGATAACCCAGTAGTTGCGTTGCTTCAGTGTTTGGCCTAATACCCGCAGGCTGTATGGCGAATCCGACATCCCATGCAATAGCAGAACGCCACCGATCGGTTGGCTGGTGGTAAATTCAAAGCTGCGGTTCCAGTTGGGTCGATGCGGTTGCGGGTCAGCGGCGCTGCCGGCGCTGTAACGCACCAGCGCATATTCCGGTCCGGTTGCCGTGCGGGCGTAAACCTCTTCCTCCAGTTGCTTAAACAGGCGATCTTCCAGCTTGCGATAGTCATCAAAGGTCTGGATCTTATCGGTCATATCGACTGTAAATTCTTCTGTCAGCTTCTCGGTATGCCAGGGCTTCAGGGGCGGACCGTCACAGCCCTGAATTATTAATAAAACCCCGCAGACTACAGAACCGATCAGGAACCAGCTTAAATGATATCCGCGCAGACGGTTAACCAAAATGTCTATGCATCTCATGCAGTGATTCTCCTTTTTCAACGAATGAACGTTTCGGCTTGAGCGCAATATATCCGATAGTCTGTTGCATGGTCGCCTAGCGGCCACGGGTCAGTACCCAGTAGACGGCCCCATTGGGTCCTTCGACCTGGTACATCGGCCGATGATTGGGGACGTCGATGTTGGTCAGCCGCAGGAACAGTTCGTCAAAAAACTCCGGGGTCTCCAGGCTGAAATTATGAAAATTGCGCGTGCGGTTTACCGGCGTGACATCTACCAGATCTATCCGGCCGCTGCCCGGCTCGACCAGATTGGCCACCCGCACCGCCTCTCCCATCATGTCCGGGCTGACGGTGCTTTCGCCCAGCCGTTTGGCGCGATTGATGACACGGCTGATCAGCAACGCCCGATCGTTGGAGGAAACATAAACGGTCGTTTTCAGCGCCAGGGCTTTAAGTTCCAGTTTAAGCTGGTTGTTAAACTCTTCGTGATCGACATCCGGTGCAGTCAGCACCACATCTTCGATTTCGGTTTGTGCATCGGCCAGATCTGCCTCCTGGTAAAGCAGGCTGAAGGCATCCACCACCACCTCGGCCCCCATACTGTTGGCCAACAGCCACAATCTATCGGGTTTAATCTCGTCAATGATCAACTGCAGCGTATCAGCCAGCTCCGCCCCGGACGCTTCAGCCACCTGGCGCGCCCGAAGGTAGCCGCGCGGCGTAGAGCCCTGGTTGCCGGGCCAGTCAAAAACCAGCACCGGCGAGTTGATGTCCAGGACATGACCCACAAAGGCGGTTTTGCGCAGCCCGGACTCAAAGGCCTCCCTGAAGCCGTGCACCACAATCAACAAAGATCGATAGGGGGAAGCTTGAATCAGCTTTTGGACTTTCTTGACAAATTCCGCCTGCTCCAGCGTGTTTACCGACTTGAGCTGGATTTCTTCGTTTTCGAACCACTCGCTGGGATTGATGAGCATGCCCAGACCCACCGTGGGCTGGATGCGGGCATCAAAATACCCGAACTTAAGACGCGTTTCACGCTCATTGCCGAAGCGAGTCTTAAGCGGACCTTCATTGGATGCCAAACGACGATTGGTAACAAAAAAGAACCGGTACGTGCCTTGCTCGGCCAGTTGCGCCACCTTCATGCGTCGAAATATAAAGGCCTCCGCGTGGCGCAAGGCCGCACTTGTAGAAGCAAAAAAGGAAAAATATAGCCAGACCCCCACAACCAGCAACACCAGTACGACCGTTGCCGTGGCGATCAACAAGCGTCGTTTGAAACGTGTCATCGGTTGACCTCCTTTTTGGATAAGTTCGGCTTCTCTGTACCCGGAAATCTGGCAAAAGGAAATTAGAATTGAAACGGCTGGGCGATCATCATCTGGACACCGACGCCCTCCCTGGAATAGGCCGTGTCAATACGGATAACAATGCCCTGCGCCCAGGCCCGGATGCCCAGACCGGCATTCCAGCGCATGTCCGAATGTAAGCGCCCAATATCATATTCAGGCGCCACACGCCCGATTTCGAAAAAGGGCACAAACTGCAGCCATTTGATGCCTACTGCCTTCTGAACCCGGGGCCAGTTATTAAACGGATTCCACTCGGGAATCAAACGCAGCTCTGCCGCATAGTAGGTGGCGGCCTTGTCGTTGAAGCGCTGTGCAGGAAAACCCCGCATGCGCCAGAGACCACCCAGGGTCGAGCCCGTATAGGCCGGCGGCCGGTTGTTGATCTCACCATTGGATTGGATGTCCCAGGTCGGCGAATAGGATGTCCAGTGATTGAGGGCCAGAACCCCCTGGCGCAGCCAGCTGCCCATTTTGATCGGAAAATAGACATCCAGCTCCCCCTCAAAGTTAGTCCATGAATCCGAGCTGTCAAACCAGCCAAAATCCCGTGAGGCCCTGCCCCGTAATCCAAAGCCCTTGGAAGGGTTGGCGGCAAAATCGCGGTTGTCCCAGAAAACCGTAAAATCAAGACCGTTTGTTTTGACCTTCGTATTGACCTCACTGCCGTCGATCTCCTGGGAGCGATAAAAGGGGCGCAGCTGCAAGTAGCTGCGGCCGCTTTTAAACGGATTGAAGGACTCCCCACCTTTGGGATCGGAAGCCAGCAAGCCGTCCTTAATTTTATAGGTGGTGATAATGTTGTCCCGCCCGTAGCCGATTGGCAGCAGGTATTTGAAGTTTAGCCGGAAAAAATTATCCCAGCCGTCACCATCGACATAATTATCCTCATCTGAGTTGTTGGCGCCGGCGCGTTCGGTTGGGAAGTTGCGGTTACCGTCAATATAGGATTCGATATCACTGAAATAGCCCACCGAGACGGTCGGATCCAGAAACAGACGATCAATCCATGGCATCTGGATGTCACGGCCCACCAGAAAACCCATCCCGCCCTTGGTCCCGACAACGGCCGTGGCCAGCAGCATGGCTTGCTTTTGAGGACGGCCGACTTTTCCGTAAATGTATCCGGCGGCAAATCCAAAATTCTCGTTGTAAAAGGCGTAGGGCACACTGAGGGTTTGTGGCGAAAATTCGCCATCCGGCCCCACCCGAACGCCCTGGGCAAATACAGTTGGTGCCGGAAAGACAAAAAGAAAAGCCAATAGAGGAAACAGCCACTTTTTCATATGAATCCGCAGAAGTCGAATTCCGAAAGGCCCCATATCAATTGTCGCCTCATTCATTCAACATTTCGCAATATTCACGGGTCGATTGGCCTACTATGACAAAAACCGTGCTTCGAGAATGGTGATGTCATCCTGCAAACGAATATCATTTGAAAACTTTAACAGTGCCTCTTCCAGGGCGGCCATGTTGAGCGGTTCCCGGGGATAGTTCAGGTCTTTAAGAACCTTGATGAAACCATCGACGCCCAGTAATTCATCATCGGCATTATGAATTTCAAAAGCGCCGTCACTGAACATCAGAATCGCATCACCCGGAGACAGCTGCACGGTTTGCGCCTGGTAAGCAGCCGATTCCGGAATATCATCGGTGAAGCCAAAGGGCAGGCCCGATGACGGCAGTTGCTTATAATTGCCTTTGGCATCAATAACCAACGGCGGCGGACCGCCGGCACCGGCAAAATACAGGCTGCGGTCACGCGCATCGATGACCCCGCAGGTGGCGGCGGCAAAGGTGTTGATGTCGCCAAATACACTCACCAGCTCCTTGTTGATCGTGGCGGCAAACTCGGCCGGGTTTTCCAAAAGCGCACAGTGGCGCTGCCACAGCATAGCCAGGTGCATGGTGTACAATGCAGCGGCAACCCCGTGGCCTTCCATATCGGCCAGAAAAAAAGTGTAACGATCGTCATCGAGCGCTTTCACTGCATAATAGTCACCGCCCACGATATCGTGCGCCATATAAAAAGCGGCAAACCGAACCCGGTGGTCTTCCGGCAGTTTGTGTTCCAGACTCTGGGTCTGGATGCGTTTGGCGCGCTCGAGATCCACCAGCATGGGCGACACATCGCGAAAGGTTTCAATGCCGCCGATCACCTCGCCGTCCTTGTCATAGAGTGGCGCGGTGGTTACCTGCATCGGAATGCGGCGGCCGTCCTTTCCGCGCGCAAAAACAATAATGGGTGTCGTGCTGGTGGCTCGGGTAATCATGGAGCGGTGCAAGGGGCAATGCTCTTTGCCGCACAGGCGATGCCCGTCCTTATCCTCATGGCATAAGATATCCTCATGACAGGCGCGCCCCATGACATCTTCTGATGTCCAGCCGGTGATGCGCTCTGACGATTTGCTCCAGAACACGATTCGGCGATCGCGGTCGCACACATAGACACCTTCGCTCAGACCATTTAAGATGTTTTCAGCGGATATGAGCAAATCATTCATTTGGTTACCTCCAAAACCAGCCTGTACTTTATCTTTATGGAAACCAGGCCATATCCATAGCATTTTATCGCATTTCGCGGCAAGATATTTACAGCGCCCAGAAGTAATCAACGTCATAGCGGAAGATGAAACAGGTCATACCAGCTGGTTTTAAACTTGAAGTGCTCTTTTTTGATCTATTTGCGGTCTTGACAAAATATATGGCATTCACTACGTTAATCGGTGTGATCCAAATGCTGTCTTTTCTTGCTGATGCAGACGTAATGATAAACTTTAATGTCAGACACCACAGGTCATAAAACAACCTGTTTGATCACTACCCAATCCTATAAACGAAATCCTGAATCCTACAGACCCAAGAGAGATTGATTATGCCAAAAAACCAAAATTCACAGGAAAAACCGTCGAACCCCAAAGGACTTGCCAAGCATTTTTCGCGTCTGGGTTGGACCGGATTTTGGATGCAGGTTGTGTTGCTGATCATTCCCATCGTTTTACTGCTCTATGTACTGCTTATCAGCAGCCCCGAGTCCGCGCAGCGCAAAGGCATCAGTCTGGGTAATTACCTGTCCTACGGCAGCTTGGGGGTGATGCTTTTTACCACCTTTTGGTTTTTTCGCTATACCCGCCTCGCCAGAAAAATCGCTGATCCCAAGCTGTGTCCCGCGCAGTCCTCGGTAATAAAAACCGTTTGGATCGGGCTGGGGGCCAGTTGTCTGGGTATCTTCTTTTCCGTTATAATGATGATCAATACGGTATTTCGGATGTTGGTCATCCTGCTGGCCACACCGCAAACCGGTATACCATTTGCCGCGCCAGGAGGAGATCCTGGGACGGTCTTGTCCGCTATCGATGCAGTCAGCCTGACCTCGCTTGTATTGATGCTTTCAGCTGAGTTAATCGTGATGTTGTTTTCATTGTGGCTGCTTTTCAAGCTAACTCGGCCTGAATCCGCAGATGCGGATGCGGCGATTTCCGACTGACATCTGTGATCTTCATTCCTGATTTACTTCCGGTAAAAGGGTTTACCTTCTCAGAGTTTATGCAATGTTTTGGCTTTGCAGGATTTTGTGTTTATTGTCGATTCCCCTAAATCTAAAAGTCGCGTATACTTTTTGAGGTTCCCAGAAGCAACCCTTATGAAAATTTAAAAAATGACTCTCTATGAATATAAAACTGAAGGAAATGTCAGATCCGGCTAGCAACAGATGGTGGCAAGAAGTTCGTTGAGTCCCAAGCTTATCGGGAATCTTTTTGATGTTTACAAAAATTTTACTGTCTGTAAGGCTCGACCCGGTCGGCTCGCATCGCGTATCCAAGGTTAATCTCAGTCCAGCCGTCTGTCAGGTAAAGATCTTTAGCCATCGACTTGGCTGAAATAACACCGGATACCCAGACCGGTTCAAAGAGCTTTTTGCTTTCGTGCCCTTCTTTTTGCAGGATTTTTACGTAAACAATTTGATTGGGAGGCGGCGGCGGAACATGAACGCATGCCCCAACATAGGGCACAAGCAGAAATTCTTTTACCTTGGTATCAGACATTTCCAACGGTAGGAGATAACCCGGAATGCGAACGCGTTGATCGTTGAGTTCTTTTACAACAGCAGTTTGGGCTTCCTTTCTTTTTTCCATCAACCAATCTATATCAATGCCGAATTCTTTCATCTCCAGTTTGGCTTTGTCGAGTTCTTTATAGTATTTTTCAGTTTTCGGCCCTCGCTCGGGCAGGGATTCAATTGTTCTGATTGCCCAAAGAACAAGATCTTTCTGTTTTTCGGTTAGATTGGCCAATGGATCTAGTGCTCGCAAATGCGCCGGGATCAAATCACTCCATTTCAGCTCACGGATCTGTTCAGCCAATGTAGGCGTATAAAAAATGGTGCTGATGATAATGATGTTGGCAATTTGGATAAACCTTTTCATTGTGACGTCCTTATTTCATATTCTTATCGTCATGCCATCTGCGAGTGAGTAGCGATAAATTCGATAAGCCGGTATTACCCCAATGAATAGGCCTGCCAGACAGACAGCAGTCAACAGGATCATCTCATATGATGACAATCCGCGAATGGCAATAAATAACCCGAATCGGTCTAAGATCAACGGTTGATTGACAAACAACAGCCCATACAGCAAACCCACTCCAGCGATGATCCCTGCGATTGTCAGCATGGCAGATTCGCCGATGATCAGAGAAAATACATGCAGCGGCCGCGCCCCCACCGATCGCAAAATCGCCATCTCGCGCCGGCGTTCGTTGAGACTGGTCATCAGCGCAATGAGCATGCCGGACAGACCGACGACCACAACGAAGCCGGATACAGCCAGTAGTGCTTTTTCGGCAGTTCCGATCAGATCCCACAATTCCTGCAGGGCCACACCCGGCAATATGGCCAAGAGCGGCTCCTGTGGGTACTCATTCACATAGCGTTGCACACCAAAGGCGGCAATCCGTGATTTGAGGCCGACCAGAAAGGCGGTTATGGCCTTGGGCGTTAGGTCCATCGCCAGCACTTTTTCCGCCGGAATCGACATCCCGGCAACAGGCGCACCGTCTTTCCAATCGATGTGAATCGCCTCGATGCCTTCAAGAAGAACATGCACGGTGCGATCCACCGGTGTGCCTGTTTTGTTTAAAATACCGACCACTTTAAACGGTTTGTCATCATGCTTAATAAAGCTGACGTCACCGGCCCCGTGGGCGATGATGATCGGATCGCCGATGCGGTAGTCAAGGGCCTGGGCGACGTCAGCGCCGAGTACGGCATCAAAGACACCTTCAAATATTTTCCCTCCGGCCATTTCCAGCTGACGACCGCCTGCAAAGCGGAAAAACTTAAAGTAATCGGTATTTGTCCCCAGGACCCGATAGCCTTTGTGAGAATCCCCCAGCGATATGGGAATGGTCCATTTGATATGTTGATTGCGGGCAATCTCCTGATAACTTTCCCATGAAATGTTATTGGTGGCGTTTCCGATGCGAAATACAGCATAAAGAAGCAGCTGCACCGGACCACTGCGGGCGCCGACAATCAGATCGGTTCCCGATATGGTGTTGGCGAAGCTTGATCGCGCCTCTTTTCTGATACGCTCAACACCCAGCAGCAAGGTCACACTTAGCGCAATCGATACAATGGTTAAGATTGTCGTGAACTTGCGGTTGCGGAAGCTTTTAATTGCAAGGGTAAACATGATTATTGGGGTTGTTCATCTCCATTTAATTTTAAAGTGTTAGCTCTTGTTGATATCCGCAAGCCGTATTGTCTGATCGAAATTGCGCGCCAGGGTGGTATCGTGGCTGACAAAAACCAGGGAAGTCTCCTTGCGGTCACATTCTTTAAACAACAATTGTATAAACGCTTCACGATGTCCTGTATCGAGTGCAGACGTGGGTTCGTCGGCAATTATGATTTCGGGAGCACCGATTAAGGCCCGGGCAGCAGCAACTCTTTGCTGCTGCCCCACACTTAAGTCAGTTGCAGGCTTGTTGATGAGCGTTGCGTCATCCATACCCAGTTTCTCGAGCAACCGCATGGCCTCCGCCTTAAAACTTGAGGATCGATCTGCCGCCTTATTTCGCCTGCGCAGGGAAAACCGGCAGGGCAATGTCACATTTTCAACGACCGACAAATAGGGAATGAGGTTAAACATTTGGTAAATAAATCCGATGTGATCTGCGCGAAAACGATCCCGCTCGGCGCCGTTTAATGCGCTAATAATCACATTGTTTACCTCGATCATACCGTGCTGGGGCACCCCGACTCCGGCGATGAGGCTCAGCAAGGTGCTTTTGCCGCTGCCGCTGGGCCCTTCGATAAAAATACGCTCCCCGCGTTGGATTTGCAGCTGCTCAATATCTAAAAGCAGGCCATGGCCATCCCATGAAAATTTCAATCCGGCTATATCAATGGCCATATCATGATGTTGTTGGTTTGCCATATTCATTCAACTGCTGTTGTCCATATGATCAAATATAATCATGAAAATTAGAATTTAATCTGATGATGGGTGGCTGTCAGCTCAAGGGCGTTTTGCCGGGCGCCGCTCAACAGCTTAACCTTAATGCGTTCAATGCCCTGAAACATGCGAAACAGGGTGACGTCAATATGCTCAAGTTTTTGCGGTTGCTGGCAGACGATTTTGTATTCGGCCTTAAACTCGCTGTGGCGTTAGTGGTCATCGCCTTGATGATCTGACGCGTGCGCATGTTGATCAGCCTCTTCTTTGCTGCTGTTATCATACTCATGGGTGTGGTCATCCCCATGATCATTATCAGAGTCGCTTTCAATATTGGTGTTTACCGTGCAATACAGTTGATCCCAACAGTGGTCAGGAGTTCATTCATCAGATAACCCAAAATAATCATCGAAATAGATTTTTTACACGAAAGTGAGAACAGGTGGGGCTCGCGGCTCGGTCAGCAATAGCGAATATATTGTGAAAAAAAGTTTATTAAACGACACCATTTCACCGAGCGGTTCAATTTCCGGTACGATGGGTCCTATTCCAGTCTCAAAGATTGAATTGATTGCCAGAAAATCGCAGATAGAGCATGTAACGTCATTGCCTTCAACCCACATAGCAGAAACGTGTCCGGCACAATCATCTGAGTGTGCACCAGCATGGCAGTGTTCCAAATGGCTGTGTAAAACAGGATGGAGTAGGGGCAATGCTACTGCAATGCACACAATTGCCGCCAAGGAAATCAGGTTGGAAGGTAAAGAGTCAGCTAGTTTTCTTGACATCATATGATTAATCGCTACAGCGCTCTTGATATCTTGTCGTATCTGTCTTTGGGAGGCATCCGATAATCTCAATTATAATACATGGGAATTGTTTTGCAAAATATAAAATCGCCTGATGCATGGCTGATTTCAAGGACAAAGACCTTGACAAATCTTTCTTAATGAAAGTGATAGTTATAAATATTTAATGCAACTAAGTTGCATACGGTTGCTGTCGATCGACTGCATGCATCATACAAAAAGAAAGGCCGGCAATTCATCAGCCGGCCTTTCTGCTTTAATCTTTTTATGCAAGGACAGATGAGCGCTTTAGTTAAAATGGCTCAACGGCCCGCCCAGGTGATCCACCCAGATGTCGACAAAAACATCAAACTCGGCAGTTCCTTTGAGCACTGGCACGCATTGGATCCCGGCTTTGGTTAAAATGGATTTCCAGGAATCGTCTTCATCACCGGCCATGTCATTTTTGGCATGGTCGCCGGCTACGGACATAAAGGGCATCAAATAGGCCTTTTTGATTTTGTTTTTCAGCAACAGCGCTTGGATCAGATCAATTTCAGGGTAACCTTCCACATTTCCTAAAAAGATGTTGGGGTCTTCGAGCTGAAGTTGAAACATCAAAGCAGCGTAAAAGGCGTTGGACGGGTGATGTGTACCGTGACCCATTAATACAACAGCATCTCTTTTTTGTCTCTCCTTAGGAATGACACTCAAAATGGCATTAACTGTACGCTGCATGTCTTCCTGGGTGGCCAGCAGGGGGTATCCCAAAACAACACGCTGAAACCCGCCCATGATTTTAAACGCGCCTACTGTGCGTCGCAGGTCATGATATTCATCCCCGCCGATGGTGTGCAACGATTGCACCGCCACATGGGTAAAGTCTTCATCCTGCATTTTTGCCAGGGCGACTTCGGGTGAATCCAGCAGTTTACCCTGCTTGGCCAGTTTTTTACGGATGATCGTGGAGGTATAGGCCCATTTTACCGGAATACCGGGATAAGCGGCCTTAACCTTTTTATCAATGTTGGTAAAGGATACCTGGGCACTGGCCTCACTGGATCCGAAGGCAACCAATAAAATACCCACTTTTTTAGGTTTTTTGTGCCCGTGCCCACCGGCACCCGCCCAAGCATTCGCGCCCAGGCATATGGCAGAGAAAATAACCGATAACAAAATCAATTGCTTCTTTTTCATCAATGTCATCTCCTTTCTAAAATTCGGCTGTGACGCGAATGGAACCCACCCAGCCATCCACATCTTCAAGGGGATCGTCATATTCATCTTCCATGTACTGAACATCTGCCGTGACGGCAAAAAAATCGTTTAAACCAAAACGCACATAGCCTTCAAAGACGATGGTGTTGTCCACCTCGGTCTCGCCGTCATCCAGGTAGGCAAAACCAATGCCGATATTGTCCTGCTCCCGGTTCCAGAGGCTGCCGCTGATGTTCACACCGCCCGAAAACTCGGTCTCATAGGTAATTTCTGTATCATCGTCCTG
>JASJAN010000066.1 GCA_030066985.1 Desulfobacterales bacterium | reverse complement strand
ATTATTCAAAGAACAAGCCTATGCATTATTGGCAGCATCTTGCTTTTACTGCTAGATGTAAAATAGATTTGCCCGTGCCCGAAGGGCTTGGGTTTATTTCTTTTCGGCGTCCCTGCCAGGCCATAGCTGAAAGCGACGGCTGGTCACCGAAAAGGAATCAGAAAAATACCCTTTGCGGCCTCTGCGTCTTTGCGGTGAACAATCTTTGGCCGATCTGCCTGTCAAATCTAATGGTGTATGGATTTAAAGATAGTCTTAAAATGAATCTTTAATTCCTGGCGCGTTTCTTTGAGCCGATCCAGGAAATGCTTTGCTAGATTGGCCAGGATTGTATGTTCCACTTCATGATCTTCCTTTAACAGTTTATCAAGGGCTGTTTTTTCCATACACAGCAATATTGCATTCTCAGCACAGCGGGCTGACAAGCTGTATTGGTGAGGCGAAACCATGGTTGATGTTCCAAAACATTCGCCTTCATTTCTGACGATGTTAATCGGAAGCTCAACATCATCAACGGTGGTCAGTAATTCTATGGCACCACTTTTGAGGATGAACAAATTATCAGCAACTTCTCCTTCACGAAAGAGCCATTGCCCCGTTTGAATGTGGGTTTCGGTGCCGATCGTGATAAGATGGTTGATCTGGGATTCCGATAGGCCTTCAAAAAGGTAGCAAGAGGATAACTGCATGGCGCCTCCCTTTTTTAAACCTGATCCGCCATGTGTGAATAAATTAGCTCTAGTAAATATCGCTTCTGAAGGCAAGAAGCGCTGACGGTTGTGTTTTGGGCGGCCGGAGAGTCGGATTTTCTTTGGAGGTGTGGTTTCGGCTCTGATAATATCCATCAGGTGTTTGATACCTTATTAAGATAGCCCCGACATCGCTTCCATTGCCTCCTCTAAAGTATCATAGATTTTAGCGAACTTGGTGATATCCACCATATCGAAGATTTTCTTAAAATGATCCGAAAGCCCGGTGATACCGGCCAGTTGGCTATTCTTTTCAATTTCAGCCAGTATCTGGATAAGCAGGGCGATACCGCCACTATTGATATAGCAGTCGCTTTTAAATTTAAACAGTATTTTGATTGCGCCCAGATCATTTGCCTTTTGGTAGGCATCATAGAAAATGGGTTCGGCCAGTGCGGTGACATCCCCCTTGATATCAAGAAGCGTAACAACACCAACTGTCTTCAACCCGATTTCAATTTGTTGTTCCATAGATGCCATGAATTATACAAATTACGGGCAATGTAAGCCAATCATCCCAACACTAATCCAATAATGGATGCGCATTAAGAACCTGAGGGCAGGATCCGGCTGGGGCATCTAAATCCTTAGGCCATACCGTCCAATGCTTCTTCGCGGGTATGATAGATTTTAGCAAATTTGGTGATGCCCACCATATTAAAGATTTTTTCGAAGTGGTCTGAAAGACCTATAATCCCGATTTGCTGTTTGTTTTGACTGGTTTGGGCCAACAGCTGTATGAGCAAAGATATTCCACCGCTGTTGATATAAGCCGCTTCTTCAAATTTGAATAAGATCTTACCGGCATCGCGCTTGTTTGCGTCTGCATAAGCATCATACAGAAAAGATTCAGAAAGGATAGTGACATCACCACGGACGTCAAGAAGCGTGATATCGCCGAGTTGTTGCAACAGTATTTCGTTTGCTGGTTGCATTTTTAACCTATGACCCTTAAAACCTTTGTCAATTGACCTATGGCCGGTAAGGTCGGCGCTCGAGCACTTCGATTTTTGCTAATTGCCAGGATTATTTCCGAAAATTTCTGATGTTCTACTTATTTTGCAAATTTGATCTCCATTATCATCATATGCCCACCATCAGCAGACTGGTTGAATTTTACTTCATCTACCAACTGTTGAATGATGAAAACACCCAGTCCACTGGGGGATACATTTTCTTCGATAATCTTCGTAATGCCCGGGTACTCAGGCACCTTGGAAATACCATCACCTTGATCGGTTACCGAAATAACACATCTATCATTACTGATATTCATGTGGACGATGACTCTGGCCTCCAGGCGCCATTTGTTGCCGTGCTGCATCGCATTGATGCAGGCCTCGGCTACCGCACTTTTAAGATCCTCAATACGAGTTGCCGGGAGGCCCCCTATTTTTGCCAGTGCGGCCGAGCTGGCCATAGCAATCCGCTCATAGCCAATTTTACTGGGCAGGTTTACTTCTACGGTTTGTTCATCTAATACGTTTATCATCGCTAGATATCGTATGGTTTTTAATACTTTATAATGAGCAGGTAGGCAATTACGATAGTAGAAGGCCTAAAATGTGTCAAGCAAATAAAAAAGTAAGCCCGCCTTCATTTTCTTTCCCTAAAAAATACACTTACGGTCGCGCGTCGGTTTTAAATCCTTGCGAAGCATAATTTGTAAGTTGGCCATCCCGCGTTGCAACAACAATAAAGGCTTCTGCATTGGCCAATCGCTCAACAAGGTCCATGCCATCGGTAGGCCCCATCACCATAATGGCGGTGGCCAGGCCATCGGCCAGAGTGCAGTTATCAGCGATGATGGAAACGGAGACAACCCCGTTGGAAACCGGGTATCCGGTGCGCGGATCAATGACATGCGAGTAACGCACGCCGTCGATTTCAAAAAAATTGCGGTAATCACCGCTAGTGGCAAACGCTTGATTATAAACTGATACGACCCTGTAAACCGCATTAAACGCCGCTTCTTTAGTAGGACGATTAATGCCCACCCGCCAGCGCTGACCGTCCGGTCGAAGCCCTGCCGCGTAAATTTCTCCTCCGATTTCAACCAGATAATTGTTAAACCCGCTGGCGGCCACCAGTTTGGAAATCTGATCCACGGCATAACCTTTGGCAATCGCGTTTAAGTCCAGCGTCACCGTTGATAGATGCTTCACTAAAGAATCCGGCTCGATGATTTGAATTTGGTCGAACCCAACTTTCGAAAGCAGGTATTTGATAGCGTCTGCCGAAGGCATCTGAGGTTTGCGGCGCGTGGGCCCAAAGCTCCATAAATCAACCAGCGGATTAACGGTCCCATCCCAGGCGCCATTGGAAAGCCGGTGAATGTCGCTGGCCATGCGCATCACCTGCATAAAATCATTGGATATCTGAAATTTTTCACCGACGCGGTTGAAGGCGTTGAAACGGCTGATTTCGCTGTCTTTGATGTAAGTGGAAAAAACCTGGTTGAGTTCCGACAGACGCCGGTCAATTTTTTCTTTGAGGCCAGTTACAAATGCAGCATCATGGGCTACAACTTTGATATGATAGGTCGTCCCCATGGTGCGCCCTTGAATCAAATGATCCGTCTGCGCCTCACAAAGGCCAGTCAATGCAAATAGCATGGAACATGCGATGATAATTTTTGTAAGTCTTTTCATTCTATTTTTTTGGACAGGATCTATAGGATTTTCAGGATTTTTTCTTCGCCACTTTCCGGAAGAAAGTGGCGAACCCAATCCGCCTGCGGCGGAAAGATTACTTTCTAATACTTAACTTATTATTTTCCCATTAACAATTGAAAGTTTTTATTTGATTAAACCGGTTTTTAAAGCCGTAGGTCATGTTCGAGGGCCCCGCCTTAAGGCGGGATTTCACGTCTATTCTTATAAATATTGTTGAGTTCAACAAGCCGCAAAAGTTTAATGCATCAAAAAATACCCTGTTATTGTGTTAAACCGGGATTTAAAGACGTAGATCATGTTCGAGGGCAAGGCTTGAGTCGCTTCAAAAGCGGAGCGTACACGCTAGTACGCGAGTATTTTGAAGCGGCTTATAACGCAGCCATCGGACATTAGATGCGGCTTTAAAGGCCGGTTTTAGCAAATTCTGGGGAGCTGTTCTCCCGCCAGCATATCCACGATACGCTTGCCGCCGATGCGGGTTTTCATGAACACCTTACCAGGATAGTCGCTGACGACCTCACCGACGACGGCGGCATCTGCACCGCAGGGATCGGATCGCATTACTTTCAGAACCACATCAGCGCAATCCGGTGAAACAAAAGCCAGGAGCTTACCTTCGTTGGCCAGATACAGGGGATCAAACCCAAGCAACTCGCAAGCAGCAGCCACTTCTGGTTTAACCGGAATTTTATTTTCAACAATCTCGATACCGCATTCTGACATTTCAGCTATTTCATTTAAAGCGGTGCCGACACCACCGCGAGTCGGATCCCGCAGAACATGAATGGCTGCAGGATTCGTTGCTGAAAACATTTTCTGGATCATATGGTTTAAAGCGGCGGAATCGCTTTGCAGCGAGGTCTCAAAAGAAAGCCCCTCCCGCTGGGTTAACACTGTAATGCCATGATCGGCAATCGTTCCGCTTAAAATAATCTGATCACCGGCTTTGGCATTGTCGCTGGCTACTTGGATGTCTTTCGGAATCAGACCAATTCCGGAGGTATTGATAAAAATGCGGTCAGCGGTTCCTCTGGGAACGACCTTGGTATCTCCGGTGATGACAGCAACCCCCGCAACTTTGGCCGCCCGGCCCATCGTGTTGATAATGGTATCCAGATCTGTCACAGGCAGGCCCTCTTCAATAATCAAACCGACACTCAGATAAAGCGGTGTGGCACCACACATGGCCAAATCATTGACAGTGCCATTGATTGCCAGATCGCCGATATTGCCGCCCGGGAAAAAAATGGGATCAACAGTATAGGAATCCGTCGAGAAGGCAAATCGCCTGCCCTCCAGTTCAAAAATGGCACCATCATTGAGAGCTGCCAGGATGGCATTATCAAAAACAGGCAGCATCATGTCTTTGGTGAGACTGTGAGAAATTTTGCCGCCACTGCCATGATCCAGTAGGATTTGATCGCTTTTCATAATCGTTGTCCGTCGTTTATGCAATGTTGTCCGTAGTATTTTCTAATTGAATTCACCTTCAGCCTCCACCCTGTCCATCTTTGGTGTTAGGTGTCAGGGACGAATAGAGAAACTGAAACCTGAACACTGAAACCTGACACCTTTCAATCTGAGTGATACTTATAGTAAGCCGCACAGGTGCCTTCGGTGGAAACCATGCAGGGCCCGACCGGATCCATGGGTGTGCAGGCTTTTTTATACAAGGCACATTCCGGTGGTATTTTGGTGCCAATTAGAATCTCGCCACAGGCACAGCCATGCGGTGTTTTGGCATCCGGAACTTGAACGTCAAATATCTGTTGTGCATCATGGTCGGCATACTTCTGACGAATTTTTAAGCCGCTTAGTGGAATCATTCCAATCCCGCGCCAGCATGCATCGACCGGTTCAAAAATTTCAGTCAAAATTTGCTGCGCTTTGGTATTGCCTTCAGCGCTCACCGCCCGCGGGTAGGCATTGTCCAGAGCCGGTCTTTTAGATTCCAGCATTTCAACGAGCACGGATATCGCTTGTAAGATATCGGTAGGTTCAAAGCCCGCCACCACGCAAGGAATTTGATACCTATCAAAAAAAGGCCGGTAGGCGTCCAACCCGATGATCACCGAAACATGACCGGGTAAGATGAAGCCGTCAATGTTAACATCGGCTGCAGCCATTAGTGCCTCCAATGCCGGAGGGACCAATTTATGCGCAGAAATCACGGAAAAATTTTCGACACCTGCCTGAGCAGCCGACAAGATAGCGGCAGCAATGGTCGGTGCGGTGGTTTCAAACCCGACACCCAGAAAGACCACTTTTTTAGCCGGATTTTTCTTGGCAATTTCAACCGCATCAAAGGTCGAATACACCACGCGGATATCCCGACCGGCGGCACTTTCTTTTTGCAGTGACGAGCGTGTGCCCGGAACCCGCATCAGGTCGCCAAAGGTGGTCACGATCACATCATCGATGCGGGCCAGCTCAATAAATGCATCGATTTCAGCCTGATCGGTCACACACACCGGACAACCCGGCCCGGAAAGCAGCGATATCGTCGGCGGCAGCACCGAACGGATCCCGCTTCTGAAAATGGAAACTGTATGGGTACCACAGACTTCCATCAAGCGCACTTCTTTTTGGCTGATGGATTTAATTTTTTGAATCAAGTTTTGCGATATTTCCGCATCCCGATATTCATCAATATGCTTTAATGTCATGTCTGATTCCTTATTTTAATTTTCACCGCCCGCTGCGCTCGAGACGCAGAGTTCGCAGAGAGTTTATTTTTTCATTTGCCATTGAGAGGATGGCAAATGAAAATTCTCAAGCTCTTTTTTACGGGGCTATATGCTTCTTCCAAACGACAATTTACTACTGATCATAAATTAACACTTTTCCCGAAGGGATGCTGGTTTTTTCCTTTCTGCCCTCTCAGCAGAAAGGAAAAAGAAAAAATCTTTGCGCCCTTTGCGTCTTGAACGAACGAAGGGAGTGGGCGGTAATATAAAAAAAATTAGCGATTATTCCATTTGAGCAGCTGCAACGATGGCTTGCCCCAGCGCAATCCCGCCATCATTGGCGGGTACCTGCTGATGAGCATAGACCTCAAAATGTTTGGCCTCCAGTTGCCCAATCAGGCCCTTGAGCAGCAAAGAATTCTGAAAGCAACCGCCGCTTAATATCACCCGGTTTAAATCATGGCGGCGACGGATCGTTTCACATATTTCAGCAAACAGGGCAATCAGGGTCTGGTGGAACTTGAAACTGATTTCAGCAGGTGATAGTCCGTTATGAACATCCTGCACCACTGCACGAATGATTGTTTGCGGCTGTATTTCAAAAGGCCCATGCGTCGTCCACTGAATGTCATAGATAGCATCACTAGGGCCAGCTGCCAGCATTTCCAACTCCATGGCCGCCTGACCCTCAAAATTCACCTGTTGGCGGATGCCGGCGATGGCCGCCACCGCATCAAACAGACGACCCAGGCTGGATGTCTGTGGGCAGTTGACGCCTTTTAAGATCATTTCCAACAGTATGTTTATTTTGTGATGCTCAATCTCCTGCAGCAATGGTAGATCCAGATCCAACACATTTTCCCCAAAAGTCGCATGCAAATAACTGATGGCCATTCGCCAGGGTTCTTTTATTGCAGCGTTGCTGCCCGGCATGGGCACTTCGGCCAGATGCGCGGCTCTTTCAAATTGTCTGCTATCAGCCACCAGCACTTCGCCGCCCCAGATCGTACCATCCGGGCCATAACCGGTGCCGTCAAACGCCAGCCCGATGACCGTGCCTTCCAGTTTGTGCTCGGACATGCAGCTGACAACATGGGCATGATGATGTTGGACTTCGATCACGCGCGTGTCGGTCTGTTCTCTGGCAAAAAGAGAGCTCAGATAGTCAGGATGCATATCACAGGCGATGATTTCAGGCTGGACTTCAAGAATGCGCTGAAGATGGGCCACGGTCAGCTTAAAAAAATCCAGGGTCATCATGTTTTCAAGATCACCAATATGCTGGCTTAAAAAGGCTTTATCGCCTTTGGTCAGACAAATGGTATTTTTCAGTTCGGCCCCGCAGGCCAGAATCGAGGGAACCTCACGGTTTAAAAAAACAGGGATGGGTACAAACCCCCGCGAACGCCGAATATAGCGCTTATGACCGGCGGTATATTTCAGAATGGAATCATCGCTGCGCAAATAGATGTCACGGTTGTGTGTTAAAAAGACATCCGCTATATCGGCCAGGCGTTCGAAGGCATCTTCATTATCAATCGCAATTGGCTCCTCACTGAGATTGGCGCTGGTCATCACCAGAGCACTAAACCCATTCTTTAGCAGCAGACAATGCAGCGGAGTATACGGCAGCATCACCCCCCAGTATTTGTTACCGGGTGCCACCGCCTCTGAGATCAAATTGGGATTCCTTTTCTGCAGCAATACAATCGGGCGCTGGACGGAGGTCAATAATGTTTCTTCCTCGGGTCTTACGCGGGCATACTCGCGAATAGATTCCAGATCGGGAGACATGATGGCAAACGGCTTTTCCTCGCGCAACTTACGTCTTCGGAGCCGCATGACGGCATCACTGTTGAGCGCATCGACCACCAAATGGTAACCGCCAAGTCCCTTAACGGCCACAATCTGACCCTGGTGGATTAGCTCAGCCGCCATTTTTATCGAATCTTCGGTGTTTAATGATTTGCACCGGTTGTCATACAGGCTGACGTGCGGCCCGCATTGGGCGCAGGCGTTGGGCTGGGCATGGAAACGCCGGTTGGTCGGATCGTCGTACTCAGTCTGGCAGGCATCACACATCTTAAAATGCCGCATGGAAGTTGTGGGACGGTCATAGGGAATATCATCGATGATGGTGTAGCGCGGCCCGCAGTTGGTGCAGTTGATAAACGGATACAGATAGCGGCGATCATTGGGATCAAAAAGCTCCCGCAAACAATCATCACAAATCGACACATCCGGCGATATCAGGGTGGACATGCGCGCCTGGCCCCTGCTCTTGACGATCCTAAATTCTGTGTACGGCTTTACGGAGGCGGAGCGTGCTGTTATTTCAACAATATGGGCAAGGGGTGGGCAATTCTCAGTCAGATCCGTCTCAAAGGCCTGGATGCCTTCTGGCGATCCTTCAAGCAGAATTGATACACCGGCAGCGGTATTGGCCACCTCGCCTTTCAAATCATATTGAAGGGCAAGGTTGTATACAAAGGGCCGAAAACCGACTCCCTGAACTATGCCGTTGACGTCAATTCTTTTAGCTGCAGTAATATTTGGCATAACGGCATCAATGGCGTGTGGTCTGGGCGGGGTGGCTCAATAATTGTGGGATCAAAAAATGGCGATTGCGCTCGTATGACTGTGGTTGTTGCCTAATTTTGTTTGGATTCGCTTTTCTCTACCGCGGCGATTGCCTCGCGCAAAAGGTCCAATGTCTCCTGAGCCGCTGCTTGATCGAGTTTAGAGATGGCAAAGCCAGCATGGACGATCACATAATCACCGACCTGGGCATCCTCAAGAAGTAACAAACTGGCTTCTCTTTGAACGCCCTCCACATCAATGGTTGCCATATTATTTTCAATCTTTGTAATCCTAGACGGGATTGCCAGACACATTATCAGCAGTTCCTTTCGTAGTATATTTAACACCTAAACGATCGAGTTCTGCCAGAACCATGGCAATGACATCATCCACTTTGCTCTGGATCAGTGGTGTCAGATCAACGCACATCGTATCGATATCTTCAGGCTCGATACCGACAATGACGGTTTCCGGCACGTGATCGAGCGCCTGGCAGAGGGTTAAGGCTTCCAGAAAATCAACCTGGTGCAATGAATTTTTGGCCCGAATGCGCGCCGGGATGGCATCGCCTGCGAGACGGTATAAATCGCCGGGATTGCCTTTGTTGCGAATGGCATCGACAACAATCAGATGCGCCGGTTTGGAGATCACCCCCAGCAAATTTATACCCAGCACGCCGCCGTCCACCAACAGCACATCTTCAGGGAAGTCGTATTCCGCTTGCATTTTTTCGATCACCCGCACGCCAAAGCCTTCATCGGAATACAGCGTGCAGCCGATGCCCAGAACCATCACATCGACGGCATAGATTTCATCAAAAGGGTTTTGGTCAGTCACTTTTAACCTATTCAAACATCATGATTTTCAGATTTTAGTATGATGCCATCCAAAAGCTTGATTCATACACCAAAAACGGACTGAGCGTCAACAGCATTAAAAAACGGCCTTCCAAAAATCTGGAAGGCCGTTTCGGTCAAGGTTTGCACATTACAGCGCTTTGATCTTATACACCTCGTTGGAGTCCGGATCAATCACATGGACACCACAGGCAATACAGGGATCAAAGGAATGAACCGTACGCAGGACCTCCAGCGGCTTTTTGGGATCCGCTACTGGTGTGCCGATCAGAGATTCTTCCACCGGGCCCAGTTTGCCGTTGGCATCCCGCGGGCCGAGGTTCCAGGTGGAGGGCACCACATACTGGTAATTTTTGATCTTTTTATCTTCAATTTCGACCCAGTGCCCCAGAGATCCCCTGGGCACGTCGTTTAAGCCGACGCCCATGCCGCTATCCGGCATCTCGTAAGGCTCATAGGTCTGGGTATCGCCAGATTTGAGATTTTCGACCAGTTCCATCACCCAGGCCTGATTGCGCTTACCAATCGCCAGCGCCTCGATGCCTCTGGCGGCTGTGCGGCCCAGGGTTGAAAATAGGGCATTGGCATCCACACTCAGGGTTTTGAGCACATGATCCACGAGGGGTTTAATGTCCTTGTGTCCCTTGGCATAGGCCACCAGAACGCGGGTCAGCGGACCCACCTCACAGGGCTCGCCATCGTAACGCGGGGCTTTAAACCAGGTATATTGGCCGTCACCCGGTCGGTATTTTGGATTTTCCTGCAATGGCTTGGTTTCACCCTCGTAGGGATGTCTGGCCGGGCCTTTCTCATACCAACCTCGGGTTACATCTTCTGAAACCTTCGCCTGGCTGGCCATTTTTACGCCGCCAATGTTACGGTTCATGATGACGCCTCGCGGCATATAAAGGCTTTCGGGCTCTTTATCGGTTTCAGGAAATTCGCCCCAGGCCAGGAAGTTGCTTGTTCCGCCAATAGCGCCCCACTCCTTGTAAAAAGAGGCGACTGCCAGAAGGTCCGGAATATAAACATTTTCAATGAAATCCTGGGTTTCTTTGGTGATGTACAAGAATTCAGCAATGCGATCCGGCGTAAGGTCTCTTACACAGGTCACGCCGCCGACCACCAGTGACTGCGGATGCGGATTTTTGCCGCCAAAAATGGCATGCATTCTGGCCGCCTTGGCCTGCAGACGCAAAGCCTCAATGTAATGGGCGGCTGCCATCAGATTGGCTTCGGGCGGCAACTTATAGGCCGAATGACCCCAGTAAGCATTTGCAAAGGGACCCAGCTGGCCGCTGTCCACAAAAGTCTGGAGCCGTTGCTGCACATTTTTGAAATAAACGGTTCCACCCCATGGCGCGTTGCTGACATTGTCTGCCAGCGCGGCTGTTTTCTTGGGGTCGGCCGCTAAAGCGCTAACAACATCGACCCAGTCTAAAGCATGCAGATGATAAAAATGAACAATATGATCATGTTGAAATTGGGCACCCATCAGCAAATTACGAATGATGCGTGCATTTTTTGGTATTTTGACGCCGACGGCATTGTCGACTGCCCTCACCGAGGACAGAGCATGGGTGTATGTTCAGACCCCGCAGGAGCGCTGCACAAAGTGGTGGGCATCCCGGGGATCTCTGCCTTGCAGGATCATCTCAATGCCCCGGAACATCTGGCCTGAACTCCAGGCATTGACCACCTTGCCTCCGGCCACCTCGACTTCGATCCGGAGGTGACCCTCGATACGGGTGATTGGATCTATTACGATTCGCTTTGCCATAAGGTTCCTCCCTTGTTTTCTTGGATAGCGATGCTAAAGTCTACAGTTCCTCATAAAACGGCGTGAATTTATCCCAGAATTTTGGCTCACTGCAACCGATGCAGGGATGACCGGCCTCAACCGGCCAGCTGGTGCCGTCATTGAATTTGGCTACGGGGCAATTGTTATAAGCTTCCGGTCCCCGGCAGCCGACTTTGTAAAGACAATAACCCAGCGCAGCTTCCTCAGAACCGAATTCTTCAACAAACTCCTCGTTTTCAAAATGCGACCGTCGCGGACACTGATCATGAATGGTTTTACCATACGCCCACACCGGACGACCCAAATCATCCAGGTCTGGAAGTTTGCCCAGCAACAGATAGTTGACCACCGTACCGACAAAATTGATGCCATTCGGCGGACAACCGGCAATGTTTACGGTCTTGATTCCCATCACTTCACCAACGCCCTTATATCCACCGGGGTTGGGTTTTGCCGCCGGAATATTGCCATAGCTGGAGCATGAACCGTTACAGATCACACCGGCAGCCTTTGGAATAATATCCTGGGCAATTTCTAAAAACGTGCGGCCGCCGATTTTACCGTAGCCGCCGTCAAACTTGACGGGAATGCCACCCTCTACCACGCAGATGAATTTGCCCTTGTATTTGTCTGCCGCGTGTTGGAGCTGCTCTTCGGCCTGATGGCCGGCGGCTGCCATGATGGTTTCATGATATTCGATTGAAAGAATCTCAAGAACCAGCTCATCGATCCAGGGATACATGGATCTGATCAGGGCTTCTGTGCATCCGGTACATTCACCAAAGTGCAGGTAAATAACCGGCGGGCGCTGTGCCGGGGCTGCAAAAACTTCCGCCACTTTTGGCACAAACGATGACGAGAGCCCCATGGTGGCCGTCAGGAAGGTACAGAACTTCATAAAGTCCCTTCGGGAGACCCCTTTGCCCTCCAACCTCTCATAAAATGCCTTTTCTTTTTCCATTTGCACCTCCTTGATGCGATTCAAGATCATTCCGAAACCGTTTACATTAATCTCGCAGAGTCTCTAAACAGATATACAACTTACCGATTTAGCTTAGCTGGCTATTTCCATCGTTGGCAAGACTAAACGGGCAGGGTGCGATACTGATAACCGCACAATTTGATCGTACTTGGCCTTGAAAATCTTTCTGTGAATCCCAATAAAATTTGGTTGCCTTTTAAAACTTAATAAGATTTTTATTTAAAGGATGAACGCGATTAAGTCAATGAAAAAAAATAGATTTTGAGGGTTATTTTGAGATTTTTAGGCCACAATTCCACTGTCTGAAACGGAGCTTGATCGAGGCGGATAATACAGGAGGGATTTGCAACGCTATGGCGGAAGCATGCCTTTTGTTTGAACCCGCGTGCCACCAGCCGTTAGACCGTATCGGAAATTTTGTCCAATAAATTTAAAAGGATATCATATAGCTAATTGAAAAGTGGCCTTTAAAAAGTTTCTTTAGCTCTCGCTGGGGCTATCACCATAGTCGTCATCGGCGATTTTTAAGGAAGAATCCAGTTTGCTGATTTTATTTTTTTCTTCATATCCGGATTCAAAATCATCCTCAAGGAGCTCATCCATTTCTTCAGCCTGTTCCTCGACGACCTCCTCTTCATCAGCATCATCGGGTTCGGGTTCAGATTCTACGGCCAGCAATTCCAGATCATTAAAAAAAAGATCCGCTGATTCCTGTTCTTTGCTGGCATACAGCTGTTTGACGGTAGCCGCTATTTTGGCCGCATAAATCCCGGGCGGATAAAGATTATTGGTTCGCAAAGAGGAGATCAATTTTTCATCACCCTGCCGAATGGCGGCTTTAATTACCTTTGAATCGTATGATTCCTCGCACAGCAATGATAAAATTTCCTTGTCGAGTTCGGCAAATTCACGGATAATTAATTGGTTGTTTTTATCATCTTTGACAATCGAATATTTTTGTTTCATTTTAACTTCCTTTCCAAGCAAAACAAAAATTATATATCCAATGCTGTTAAGGCCTTCGAAACCATAAAAACTAGTGCCTGTCAACACCAAATGCAATTTCCAAATGTGAGTGTCGGCCGATACAAAAAGCAACCTTTTCAATCAACAGATAAAACCGAATCAAGTGAAGGCTGCGGGCCCTATAGCAGCGGTTTCAAATCGCCTGTACAGTTGCCTGCGAAGGATGTCTTAGGAAAATAATGCCCGTATGCGGGTTTTGAATCAAAGACAAAAAGATTGACCATGGTTATGTGGAATGGTAAATATAGTGGTTTAGTACTTCAGTTTAAAATAAAAATTTCAGCAAATCGATACCGGAGGGATGGCTGAGTGGTCGAAAGCGGCGGTCTTGAAAACCGTTGAGGGTAACACCTCCGTGGGTTCGAATCCTACTCCCTCCGCCAAAATAGTTAATGGTTATTGGTTATAAGTTATTAGAAAAATGTATATTCCTACCTAACGGATAACGAATAACGATTAACCAATAACAAACAACGGAGAGATGGCCGAGCTGGCTGAAGGCGCTCGCCTGCTAAGCGAGTATGGGGCGAAAGTTCCATCGAGGGTTCGAATCCCTCTCTCTCCGCCATTCACAATGATTGAGCCGGTTCTGAAATTCTGGGGATCGGCTTTTTTCTTGGCGAATACCCTCAAATCGTACCCCTAATCGTACCCCTCTTTGTATTTTCACCAAATTTTACCTGTTCATCTAGCACATTTGCTACCTGCCGCAATTGTGGGTCAAGTGTTTTAATGTAGTTGTCTGTTGTAGTGGTTCTCCGATGCCTGAGCATCTTTTGGATCTGGTTTAAACTGGCCTTGCCGGAATCAGCTAAGATTGAAGCAACATGGTGGCGTATGGCATGAAAGCCAAAAACTTTGACACCTGCCTTACGACATAATTTTTTCATTGTGTATCTTTTCTGGATGTATGTTAGCCGAGTACCATCATCATTGTGAAAAACATATGCCGTACTTTTATCCCTATTTTCCCACCTGCGTTTCAAAAGATCAAATAATGTATCTGTCATGGCAAGTTTATTCTCCTGAAGTTCCCCGCCTCTGCGTTTCCGTGTCCATAAACGAACCCAACGTTGCTCAAAATTCACGTCCTCCCACGTCATACTGAATACCTCAGAAGTGCGCCCCGCTGTATGGTAAAGGGTCATTATCATAAGCTGCGAGTGAATTGTTACATTCAGCGATAAAAGAAACTCAATTGTTAAGTTCCGAAGAATCTATTTCAGAAACAACCTGGTGTTACTGTTCATATCGGAGTAATCGCGGTTTTTACAGTAAGGAATAAAATACCTAACAAAGCGCTCGTGTGGGACGCTTGCTTCGCTGTGCGCCCCACAGCTTAACCGTTATCCAAACTTTTAACATCTGCTATATACCAAAGGTTCTGGCTATTCCAAAACATTGGGTATCTCCAACAACCCTGTAAATATCAGCCCCCTAAAACCCTTGCGATATTCGATATGTATCTGTAAAAATGCGTTTTTTGTGTTTCTCTCAATGTATCAGTAATCAGCTGAAATCTTACTTGACCCTGTCTATATAAATTATTTGTTTCGCCTTCGATATCCTATCAATATACTGAGGTTCCTCTGATTTAAGACCCTTCAGCAGGATGGTGATTTCAAATAGTTGCCTTTTTAAATCTTTGAGTTTCGCCATTGCTTGTTCAAGCTGTTCGTAAGAAATTTTTCCTATGGTCGCTTTTTCTAAAAGACTCGGCAAATTGTTCTCAATTTGAATCCTTTTTGCTTTTAATTGATTCAGCTTGGCTTCCTTTGAGATCATGATTTCTAAAATATCCGCAAGGTGCTGTTCACATGATTTAAGCTCTCTCTTGGCTGCTTTGAGATTCATAATATTTCTCTTTGTAGATTGGTGCTTTTATTCCAAATCCCTTCTTGGATTCTCGTTCCTCTGACGTTCCCTGTTTTTTGCGTTCTCACAATTCAAGCCGCCTGCCGATTGGGCTTTGCTGTTTGCGTCCTTTTAGTTTGTATCGGCAAAATTGTATGTTTGAATGAGTGCGGGAAGATTATTCATTTAAGAGTTATTCCGAGCTACGCCCATGTAAAATATATGTGTTTCTTCTGTTTTATAAAATCTAATAATTATAGTCTCTTAAGCAAATCGATTATAATTCGAGATGGTTCCTAATCTGCTCTAATACTTTCTATTTTTTCGGATAGCTGTTTTAGATTGAAAGGTTTTTGTATGAAACCATCAAATCCGATGCTTTCTGATCTTCCATCAGACTGACATACTGCATATCCACTTGTAAGTATAATTTTTACATTCGGTTGGATCTTTTTTAACATGTGATATATTTGAAACCCATTCATACACGGCATCAGCATATCTAATAAAACAAAAGCAACTTTATTTTCTTTGAGAACTTCAATAGCTCTATTCCCATTACTAACTGCAAGCACATTATAACCCAGTTTCTGCAACATCAAAGATCCAACATTCAATACAATTTGTTCATCATCCACAAATAAAACAGTCTTTTTTTTGCCATTATTTTTGCTTTGAGCAACTTGCATAGCATCCCCCTTGTTCCTTCAGTGACAATTTCCCCCGGCCTGTCGCTTATTCTCAGCAATTATTAGGCCAGAAACAGTTCATATTAATTTATTATAAGATTACAATTAGTTATCAAATTCGTGGATTTTTACGCATTTTTAGTTGACAAAAATCGGCAGATGAAGTGGCAAAAAAGGAATTGCTCGAATTAATAGTGGGATATGAATACATACGGATTTACCAAATACACGGTGGTATAGATCAGTGACGATGGAAATACAATAGAACAAGTTTACTCAACTGATACTTATCCAACTGAAGTAAATCCTTATGTTCCTTCAAATATCATTGGATATAAGAAATAGACTTTTGGGGTAATCTTTGTTCTTTAAAAACATCAAAATTGCAGATAACTCCAACAACACAAAACTTTTAAAAGGCCAAAAATCTTATGATACTCGTTTGATATATGTAAAATTACGATAGTTGGGTTTCTTTCAATATATCGGTAGTTGGCTATTCCATTATTTTCTATGCGAAAAGCCCTCATTTACCCTAAACTCAGCATAGTTAACCTTCCGCTAACTATATGTGTTGATAACAATATATATAGACAAATGATATTTGTTTTGTTAAGAAACCCCTTTATTTTGATTAAGGAATCTATTTCACGATGCCATTTGCCGGAATTAAATGGGCTTTGATAATTTGTTATTCCATTTTGGTTTATTGTAATTAAATTGGTCGCAGGACTCATTACCATGGAATCCATCATTTTCGTTGGGTTAGTTCTTTCAGTGTTGATGCTGTTTTTTATTTTTCCATCTCGCCGAAAAACAAATCAGGATAAACAAGACAATCATTTGTTAATTCAGACAGCAAAAATCCGCCCTTTGTATAATACGAAATTGGAGCTAACAATTCACGATAAAGGTGGAAACCGTATCGGAATTGATCGGCGGCGATTTGAATACACCGCTTTTATCCCAGAGAGACGATCGGGTAAAGATCGCCGAAAAGGTTTTGATCGAAGAAATTCAATAGTAATAAGGAAAGAATCCGAGCGCCGAAGCATCTTCAAAACACAATTATTGAATTAGTAACGTCTGATCGTTTTAGGAAGTTATCAGTAGCTTATCGGAGTTTGCAATATCTCCAACAACACACAAATTTTGAAACCCTGAAAAACCTTGCGATACCCGTTTGATATGTGTAAAATTGCGATATTTGTGTTTACCTCAATTTATCCCAACTTGACAATTATTTAAAATAAGGCATGATGCTGCTTCTTATCGATTCCTGTTGATTTCAGTAGCATCGCATGTCAAATAAAATCAAACTGCTGATTTCAATTCCATCTCCTCTCGCTGTTAGGTTCTTGTGGTTTAGTATGAAAGGATTTTTCAATGCTTGAACCTACAATCCTCTCTTTAACACTCTTTCTGTTAGTCATGCTGGTGGTTTATCTATGGGCCAGTCAACGCAATGTGGCAAAAACCAGACCATTGACCCATCAGCAATATTTATGGAGGCTGAAACAGATTACGGGCAAAAGTGAATACGATATATTCCAAATTGCCGCCGAGGAAAAAGGTTGGACGGATGGCTGGGTGGAAATGCACTTTAAGCGCTATTTAGAGGATCAGACCCTACCCATCTATGTGCAACAGTTCATTGAAGACGGCAAAGCATATATCGAAGCCTATCGACCTACGCAGGGCAACTTTTTCGATAAAAGAGTCGTCCTTTTTTTCAGTCTTTTTTGCACGCTGGTTATCGGCGGCTCTTTTATTTTTTGCCTCTACATTTATCCAAGGATTTATCAGTATGGTAGCCCCGGTGACAAAGCCATTCCCAAATTAGTTCGGCCTTATATATTTAAAGCGATTTTATTTGCAGACAAAGGCCAATATGAAAAAGCTTGTCTTGAATTGAAACGAGCTTGTGAATTAGGCGAATGTGAATATTATGATACAAAAATTAGAGGTGGTACTTGCCAATAGACACCCTATCTATTGAGAATGCAGATTTGAGATATGTTTGGTGCATATACCAACAAAGTGCAACTATCAGAAGTCCAAAATTCTTGTGATACGCGTTTGATATATGCAAAAATGCGATAGTTGGGTTTCTCTATATAAAAAAAGCAGGGTCATAAAAATTAATTAACTTTGATAGGAAAATAAAAATGAAACGACAATTCGAAAGATTTACGGGCGGCGTTGCATTAAAATCGATCCTTTTGACTATTTTTTTGTGGTTTTTTGTCCTGGTGGGATGTGCCGGCTTGCAGGGAGGCTCCGTTAAGACGTATCCCGCAGAGTACCATAGAACGGTTCAGGCCAGCAATGACACATTGGAAGAATTAAAAATATCGGTCACTGAAACCATAGAAGATGGCTTAAAAACCACCCTTAAGGCCCAGCGCCCAGATGGCACACCGGTTGTTGTCAAAGTGGTGAGGATTAGCCAGAATTCTACAGAAGTCTCAGTCAGAGCCGGAAGTGCGCCATTCGGAGACAAGCGAGTTGCAAACCAAATTAATGATATTATTCATGAGCGACTGGGTCTCAGCGAAAAGACTGAGTCCAAACAGGCAATTACCGAAGAAAACCTTGATGACAGCATTGATCAACAAATAGCTGATACGACTGATGAGGCCCGGGACCTCAACCAGGAAAAAGTTGCTGCGATTCGAAAAAACTCGGCTTTTATCATTTTTTTCAGTCATGATTCAAAAGAGCTTTCGGATAAAGCCAAGGAAAAACTTGATCGTGTTGTAGAAATCATCCACAATAATCCTGCTGCAAATATCACCCTCAACGGCTATACCGATTCATACGGAGAGAGGGCCTATAATGAAATGATCTCTAAGGAGCGCGCTAATATGGTTAAGGCCTATCTTGTCGGCAAGGGTGTAAAATCTTCAAATATACAGGCATTAGGTCACGGTGCGCAAAAATTTATTTTCTCTAACAAAACGCTCGAAGGCAGGAAGTTGAACCGTCGCGTGGAAATTGAGTTATCCAACTCAAAAACACAATAGTAGCGCAAAGAACATAACCAACGCGGTGCACTGGCACTCAAGAGATATGCATAATTAGGTATTTATAATTTCAATTTTCTTGTATTTAGAAAGTTGTGATTACTCCACTCTATACGTATCAGTCCACTAAAACCCTTGCGATATTCGATATGTATCTGTAAAAATGCGATATTTGGGTATCTCTCAATATACATGTAGTTTAGAGAATTAGGTGAAAGAGGTTGTACTATAAAATTTTTTCCTCGGAAAAGCCACAATTGGTAAACTGCGAGAGAATCTTAAAGCAGGATCACCTCTGACTTGTAAAATCGCCGATCTTATCAACCCGTTATACACTTCACTTGTTTAAGTCCAAGTATCTGCAATCAGGTATAATTCACGTTATTAATAAAAAAAGATTTCTTTTTAATTAATTGTGTTTGATGCTAAATTTTGGTTAAAAATATTAGAACTTTGTTAGACCAAGAAAAGGAGGTAATGATTATGGGCAGGAGAAGAAAAGGAAAGAAGTCGAAGGGCGGGAGCAAGGACAAGGATAAGAAAAAGGACAAGAAA
>JASJAN010000065.1 GCA_030066985.1 Desulfobacterales bacterium | reverse complement strand
CATCTATTATTAGGCTAATAGGGGTTTTGGGAGAAACTCTATTTACAATCCCGCTGATGCCGGTCAAACATAGCGCAGGAAGGAGGTGAATCCTCGGCTGTTAAGCATCAAGCGCGATTTGGGAAATTATTTGGCAAATGAATTTAATTAATTAATTTCCGTTAAGGAGGAAAATTAAGATGAAGAAAATTATTATGGCAATTGCTGTTGTGGCCCTGATTGCACCACCGGCCCTGGCAGTCGATTGGAATTTTTACGGCTCTGCCCGTATGCAAACCTTTTACAACTCCCGCGATTTTGGGAACACCACCGATGTCTCGGATCTTGACGGCGGAAGCCCGGCCTTACCCGATAATTTCGACGAAGACGATCAGGTCAGATGGGATCTGCAAGGCAACTCCCGTCTGGGTGCAACCGTCAGAGCCGAAAACATCAGAGGCCGTTTCGAATTCGGTATCAATGAATCCTCTGTCTCCTCTCGTAGAATTTTCGGTACCTGGGATTTTGGCGCGGCCACATTGAAGGTTGGAAAAGACTACGGCCCGGTCACCCAGTTTCTTTCCGGTCAGGCGTTTGACACCGACCTCGGTCTGCTGGGTTACGGTGCTGCCTACGGCGGCCGTAACGGCCAGGTTGCCCTGGCCTTCGGCGGCTTTGAGGTTGCGCTGATCACCAACCAGGGTGATGACCTCAGAGGCTTAACCACCGGTGATGTCGATCAATACCTGCCCAGAATCGAAGCCGGATGGGGCATGTCTTTTGACACCTGGAATTTCGGGCTCCTCGGCGGTTTCCAATGGTTTGAAATCGAAGATGCCGGCCCCAACTCCGAAGATGTCGATGTGACTTCCTGGCTTATCGGCGGTGACGTTGGTGTTAACTTTGGCCCGGTTTATCTGAAAGCGGCCGGTTCCTATGGCCAGAACTGGTCCGATGCCGGTTGGTCAGCTGGCGGAACGTCGGGCAGTTCTTCACAAGCCGCCGCTACATTTGACGGCGATGATGACACCGATGATGTCGATGTCGGACAGGCCCTTCTGGTCGCCGGCTGGAAATTCACCGATAACCTGACCTTTGAAGCCGGTTACGGATTTCTGTATACGGATTCCGATGCGCCGGGTGAAGATGACGCTGATACCCATGCGTTTTATGTGCAGGCTGTTATCGCCATGGCACCGGGCGTATGGCTGCTGCCCGAAGTCGGTTACTTTGATTTTGGTGATGACTTCAGCGATGACGGCAACGGAAAAGATGCCGGTGACCAGCTGTATGTCGGCGCCAAATGGCAGATCGACTTCTAAGTCATCCACAGCGTTACGCTGTAGCTTAACTTAGTAGGCCAAAAAAAATTAAACCCGGGGTGGTATCTCACCCCGGGTTTTTTTGTGTAAAAAATGGGCGGGGTTACTCCTCGCCCATTAAATTGTTTCTGCCCCATATCCACAATTGTAGGTTTTAGGTATACCCCTTGCTGTAAATCTCCTTCCAATCTGGCCAAACTTCTGATCCAGACCATCGGTAACGCATCGGTTCGTCGATAATTTTTGCGCGAATCGGATTCTCCCAAATATAGCAGGCAACATTGTGCAGAGAGTCTTCTTTACGGATGGCATGATCAAAAAAACTGCGTTGCCATAATTTCTGTCCGGCTTCGATAGAACGAGCGATGGGAGTTAATCTGCCCTTAAATAAGCGAATAAAATTAATGATATTCTTACCCTGAATAAGAAGGTGGATGTGATCCGGCATGATGCACCAAGCGAAAATCTTTATTTTGTGAAATGAGGATAATTCTTTGATGAATTGAACCGATACTTGGCAAAGATGAGAATACTGGCTGAACCACGGATATTTGCGATGGGTATTTATGGTGATAAAGAAAGCTCGACCTTGATCATAGACTGAACCTGGTAGACGTATCTTTTTGCGCACAGGGAAACGGCTCATGATTTCAGAGTGCAGGAATTAAATAAAGCTGAGATGTGGAACGGAATAAGCCCACGGGCGGGGATAAACCCCGCCCCTAAATGAGCGATCAAACAGTGTTGTGTAAGGGCGGGGTTTATCCCCGCCCGTGCTGAATGCTTTACCAAAAATAACATCAGGACGGCAGCTCATAGGCGATGATCGTGCTTTTGGGTTCGCCGATCAGCACAATTGAGCCTTCACTGAGGATAACCGCAGCCACCAGCTCCAGTTTTCCGTCGTTGTCAAAATCTGCAATGGCGTAATCACGCACAAATCCCGAAATTTTGCGGGTCTTCCAGCGGGTTTGTAAACCCAGACCATCCCAGGCCATGGACTCAAAGTGGGCATTGGTAAATTTTCTGAACTTTTCAAGATGCCCTCTGGCAACATCGTAGTTTTTGGCCACGATCACTTCGGTATCACCATCCGCATTCGTATCGCTGACCAGCAGGCGCATGGGATAATATAAAGGGTTTCGGATTTCACCGCGATACTGTTGTTCCCCGATACTAAAAAGGGTGCTACCGCCGTATTTATCGGTGCTTTGCCAGATTTGTTTACCGTTGGCGTCAATTAGTTGGATGCGATCGGTTTCCTTATATGCAACAGCGGTTTCCTGCTTGTTGTTGAGGACGTCGCCCAGTGCAAAGCCCATGACCTGTATGACCCTGGGGGTTTTTATTTCGCCTTCCGGTTCATAACTGGAATTTTTCCACTGCAGATCAAAAATACGACCCGAAAAAGGCTTTTTGACGCGATGTTTTTGCCCGAGCAGCATTTTGCCGCGGTTGGGCACATCGGCAACCCGGTAATACCAGGGGCTGCCATCGACAATCTTGATAAAATTGCTGCCGTCATATTCGAAAACCGATGATTCTATGATTCGGCGGGTTGAACTCAGGCTGGTTACAAAGATTTCCGGATACCCGTTATCGTTGATATCGGCGATATCAAGACCGATATTGACGCGGCTGCCGTTTTGTTTGATGTCGTGGGCTTTATAAAACTTGCCGCTCTCAGCGCGGTAAACAATCAGCTCTCTTGGGGTCGCCACAACGGTTTCAATTTTGCCGTCGCGGTCAACATCCCCAATAGCCAGGCCGTTTATCAAGTGCCTGAAGCTGGCACTGCGCCAGAATTTTTGAAACTCAGACGCCTCATCGGTCCCTGACATGATAAACGGAGAGCCTTCGCCTTCTATACCGCCACGTCCTTTGACCAGCTTTTCAGGATGGGCCTGACGGTCATCTTTTGGTGCCGCAGGGGCGGTGGTCTCTGTGGATGGCGGAGCTTTTTGGGCCACTTGCGGCTGTCGGCCGAATACGGCGGCATTGATTTGGGTGGCCATCAGGTTGACTTTGGTGATAATGCCGCCCAGATCCTGACTCTGGTCAAAAAAGCTTGTGGTGGGGCTTTCTCCACTGACATCCACCATTTTGGCATCCAGACTGATGCTGTTTCCAAACACCGTGACACTGCCAAACAAAGTGTAGTCCGCATTTAAGCCGGTGCCGATGCTGCGGGCCACTGACTCGGTTATCGGATCGGGACTTCCTGCAGCCTTGACGGCATTCTCAGCCTCCTGTCGACTGATGACATCCACTTCGCCTTCTTTGGCAAGCCGTGTGGTCAGCATGTCAAAGATGCCGCTTTGTAAAAAGGACATATCCTTTTCAGCATTGATTTTAAACGGCAACAGGGCAATACGCTTGGGCTCGGCGGCATTCGCCGAAAAATTAAAGGACAACATAGTTGTCATTAATAATATGATGATAATTAGACGGTTTGTCTTATATTTTAAGAACGGTGCCATTACTCTCCTTTAATTTTTGTCCGTGGTTGGTTGTTTGTTGTCCGTTGTCGGGTTAATATTCAGCGGACAACGGACTACTGGCAACGGACTGCACCTATAAACTGCTTAATGCAAGACACTAATTGACATCATTTTTCTAATTTACGTTTTAGGATTTCATTGACCAGTTTCGGGTTGGCCTTACCGCGCGTTTCCTTCATGACCTGGCCAACAAAAAACCCCAGCAACTTGGTTTTGCCGTTTTGAAAGGCTTTGACTTCTGAGGGGTTGGCATTCAAAACTGTTGAGACAATATTTTCAAGGGCGTTTGAATCTGAAATTTGAACCAGACCCTTTTCTTCAACAATCTGGCGGGCAGATTTGCCCGATCGGGCCATGTCGTCAAATACGGTTTTGGCGATTTTACCACTAATGGTCCCATCGTCAACCAGTTTGAGCAGCTGCGCCAGATTCGAAGCCGCAATGGGCGTCTGGTCAATGGTCTTGCCTTCCGCATTCAACCAGCCCAGCAATGATCCCATGATCCAGTTGCTGACCGCTTTGGGCTCATTAAAATCCTCTAAACAGGCCTCATAATATTCTGCCAGTGCTCGATCGGCGGTTAAAATGTCAGCATCATACGAAGGTAAACCGTATTCAGCCACAAAGCGTTTCTTTTTTTCAGCCGGGAGTTCGGGTAAAACCTGGCGCACTGTTTCAATCCAGCCGTCCTCAATGACCAGCGGCAGAAGATCCGGGTCAGGAAAATAACGGTAGTCATGGGCTTCTTCTTTGCTGCGCATCGATTGGGTGCGCTGCTTCTCAGGGTCCCAGAGTCGGGTTTCCTGAATCACTTCGCCGCCGTCGGTTATAATTTCTCGCTGGCGGTTGATTTCATACTGCAGGGCCTTTTCGACATGTTTGAATGAATTCAGATTTTTTATTTCGGTGCGTGTACCGAACGTCTCTGCACCAGCCGGCCGAATTGATACGTTGGCATCACAGCGGAAACTACCCTCCTCCAGGTTGCCATCACAGATACTCAGATAACGGACGATGGCCCGCAGTTGCCGCAAATAAGCGCCGGCTGCTTCGGGGGATCGAATATCCGGCTCGCTGACAATTTCAATTAAGGGAACCCCGGTGCGATTAAAATCAACTTGACTGACAGGCCGTCCGGGGTCATGATTTAATTTGCCGGCATCCTCCTCCATGTGGATGCGTGTAATGCCGATTTGATGTATGTCGCCATTCACTTCGACAGCCACCTGGCCATTTCGAGCAATGGGCAGTTCATACTGCGATATCTGGTAGCCTTTGGGCAGGTCGGGATAAAAATAATTTTTGCGGGCAAATCGGCTAACCGACTCGATGTCGCATCCAGTGGCCAGCGCCATTCGCATCGTATACTCCACCACTTTTTTATTTAGCACTGGCAACACGCCTGGCATCCCTAAACACACCGGGCAGGTATGGGTGTTGGGCGGCGCGCCAAAAGCGGTGGAGCAGGCGCAAAAAATCTTTGTTTTCGTTTTTAGCTGGGCATGAATTTCAAGCCCGATAACCGGTTCATATTCCATAAAATTCAAAACATTATCTTTTTTGAGATTTAAAATATGCAGTTATGCTCTGTATTATTAAAAAGTCACCCGCAAGTCAACTCCGGGATCAGCCCCTGGGGCCATTTGGCGGATGATGCCCTGTCACGGTTCATAGCTTCCAGACGATAGTTCCAACAATTTGGACGACAGTTGACAACCACCATCGACAGACCACGATAAAGAATATGTGTGAATCTACGCCGCCTGAGTTGCAAAAAATTTAAAAAAGTGCTGCATGATAAATTTAACCGTGGCTTTGTTGATGTGGAAATTATCGCGGCCATCGGAAAAATAGGTCCGCCCACTCAAGGGCTGGTAAATGGTTGCCATTTCAAAGGCCGGAAAATAATAGACGTTCTCATGGCGCGCGGTAAATTCATCGGCTACCGCCCGCAGGGTCGCCTTGGAATTGCAGCTGGCACTGATGACATCCATATCATGCCGAAAGGTGGCCCACAAATTGACAGGTGACAACGTAATGATGATTTTGCATTTTGCATTATGGGCGGCCATAATCTCATAAATGCGTTCCAGATTGTTGAGGTTTTGAGCATAACGGCTGACCAGAAATTGATACCGGCTCATATCCCCACCCTCATCAACATAAGGCCCGGCCGGCACACAGATCACAGAACCGTCGATGGTATCTTGCCAAATTTCGGTCAGGCCCAGGGTGAGTATGAGTACCTCAGCCTGCTGCAGAACCTTGCGGGAAAAAGTGCGATGCTTCTCAAAGTCCTTCTCAGCTTCTCCAAGACGGTCATAAAGAACAACGCGACGATAGGGGTCCTGGATTTTTTTTGACTTAGGCGCCGTCCACCAGCGCAGATCCGGCTGCCAGTGCTCAAAGGTATATTCAAAAATCTGGCGCAGGCAATGGGTGCTGTAAACCCGTTCCCAGGCGGCGCTGGCATGCATAGATGCCGGATGGTGGGTTTCTTCAGTGATGTAGTGGTAATCGCGCTGAATGAGGCGGCGTTTAATCTCGCGGGCAAAACACGAGCCCATCGAGACAATCGGTGTTTGTGGTGTAATGGTAAAACGACCTTTTTCGGGCGCAGGAAAATTGCCGTCCACCGGCGGGTTATCAAAAGAACCAGGCCAGACCTGCCAGTTCTCAAATTGATGGACAGGACGTCTATCTGATGGTGCCATTGTCTGATCCTTATTTTGAATGATGTCTAGGTCAAAATTGGACTTCTTGCAAAAAACCAGAAACGGAGTCTTTTTGCGAGTGTATTTTGTATTTGGTGTTTATGGTTTAGCAGTCTAACATTCCGATATGGCAACACATATTTTATTCCAAACACCCAATTCCAAACACGGATTGAGTTCGACTTTTTACCAAGGCATTAAAATTGTGTTTGAACATCATATCTTTCAACCCGGTGAGCCATACCAACCTTTCAGCGTCATGGTTTTAAATACGGATGCCCATACACCGGTGGGCCTTCTCTTTATAACAAATTGACAGCCTGAAAGAAAGCCGTGGATTTGGTGCGCCGTCTGAAACCATTGGCGGCACTAACAGTTAACTAATAATTATTAAAATCAGTATGTTATATAAATATTTGCGGTGCCTAAAACAGCAATGGTGTTGGTATTTGTCACTTGTGCCTGCAAATCGATCTTCTGTCTAACGGTCCGATTTCCAACCATTTCTTGACAAAAACCATCAGCTTCTTTTATATGAATACATTTTGTAAAGCGGCCTTTAACATGATTGCATCTTTAACCGGGAGCATGGATGGCACGAAACTCGACCTATAACATTATGATGTACTCCCACGACACCTACGGACTGGGACATATCCGCCGAACGATGGCGATCGCTGCCCATCTGTTGGGGCCCCGCATCAATATCCTCATTTTGACCGGTTCACCCATAGCCGGCCGCTTCTCGTTTCCCGAACAAATCGATTTTGTGCGCATTCCGGGGATGATCAAAAAAACCAATGACGAATATCTGCCGCTGTCGATTAAAATCAATGCCCGGCACGCTCTGGATATCCGCAAAAATATTATTACCGCCACCGCCAAAACCTTCCAACCCCAGCTTTTTATCGTGGACAAAGAGCCGCTCGGCCTGCGCAAGGAGGTGTTGCCAACCCTTAAGTGGCTGAAGCGTTCCCTTCCCAATACCCGCGCTATTTTAGGCCTCAGAGATATCATGGATGATGCTGCTACGGTTAAAAGAGATTGGCAGGATAAAGGCGTTTATGAAATATTGCAAAACTTGTATTCGGAAATATGGGTATACGGCAATCGCGAATTTTACGACCCGATCAAAGAATATGAGATCACCGATGCGGTCAGTCAAAAAATACACTTTACCGGGTATATCCCGCGCAAGATACCCGGCCCGGAGGCGGTCAGCAATATCCGCAAAGAGTTGGCTGTCAAACCCGATGACAAGCTGGTGGTTGTCACCACCGGCGGTGGCGGAGACGGCTATCTGGTGATGCGCAATTACGTGAACATGCTCGAATCTGCTGAAAAACCGCTGCCTTTTAAAAGCGTTTTGATTACCGGCCCGTTTATGCCCAAAAACAAACGTCGCAAAATATTTAAGCGCGCCAGAAGGCTGGGCGTGCGGGGATATCATTTCTATCGCCAAATGGAAAAAATATTTGCGGCGGCGAATTTGGTGGTCTGTATGGGGGGCTACAATACGCTGTGTGAAATTTTAAACCAGGGCACACCCAGCCTGGTGATCCCCCGTGAAACGCCGCGCAAAGAGCAGTTGATTCGTGCCCAGGCATTCAAGCGCCATCAACTGGTTGATTACATCCCATGGGCTGATCTGGGACCGGACATTTTGCAGGAGAAAATCTTTTCCTTTCTGGAAAACCCCGCGCCCTATGTTGAGGCCATTTCACAATTTCGATTTACCGGAATCGAGACCATGCAAAAACGCATTCAGGATTTCAGGTCTAAACGATCATGAATGCACCCCACCAGCCTTATTTAGGTATGATTTTAAAGGGTTATCCCCGAATCTCCGAAACCTTTATATCCAATGAAATTCTGCTGCTGGAAAAAATGGGTTTTCCGATCCATTTGTTTTCCATGCGCCAGCCTAGGGAAAACTTCACCCACCAGAGTGTAACCCAAATCCAAGCCCAAGTTGACTATTTACCGGAGACCCTGCTGCGGCCGCTGCCGCGGCTAATGCTCCATAACTCTTTGCTGGCTGCCCAGCGGCCGACCGCATATGCCCGTGCTTTAAAAATTGCGTTGAAACGCTTTTTACGAACCCGCAAATCGGCCACCCTTAAGCATCTGTTTCAGGCCGGCTATCTGGTGCGGTCTTTGTTGCCCGCTCACCCCAGCCTGCATTTGCATGCCCATTTTGCCCATTCGCCGGCTTCAGTGGCCATGTTTGCCAGTATACTCAGTGGGTTGCCGTTTAGTTTCACCGCCCATGCTAAGGACATCTATACATCTGATCCAAGACAGCTGCGAGAAAAAATGACGTTTGCCCAATTTGTCATTACGTGCACCGAATACAACCGCCGTTATTTAAAGGCGCTGGTTGATGGGGCCCAACGCCCGGTTTACTGCGTTTATCATGGCATCGATACCGAGCTGTTTT
>JASJAN010000064.1 GCA_030066985.1 Desulfobacterales bacterium | reverse complement strand
GCTAGACGAATTATAGAAGACATTCAAAATACTAATCAGGTATAAAAGATGATAATCATTTTATCGCATTAATTTTCACCCTTGGAACAACGCGGCGAGCCCGCCAAAGGCGGACAAGCCTCAGGCTTCCATCTGCTGTGTTATTAAGGGCGAAGCATAGTTCACTATAGCTTCGCCCTTAAGTGCCTTGCATATGAAAGCCTCCGACTCGTGCAAGATTCAGGTAATATATCGTTCGCTGCGCTCACCGTTGGCGTATTGGAGAAATTGAGTGCTGGCGTATTGGGCCTAACAGATTGGCATCAAATTATTTATGAAACAGAAATTACAAGAGCTAATTTTAAGTGCGGCTAAAAATGCCCATGAGAAAGGGGATTTGCCCTCAGCTGACATTCCTGAAATAGAGATTGAAGAGCCCCGGGCGGATGCCCACGGCGATTTTTCCTGCAATATTGCCATGGTGTCGGCATCTGTCCAAAAAATGGCGCCGCGCAAGATCGCAGAGGCCATCGTTGCGCATCTGAAAGATCCCCGGAAAATGATTGAAAAAACCGAAATCGCCGGTCCGGGATTTATAAATTTTTTTCTCAAACCATTGGCCTGGCATTCGGTTTTGCGCAACATCCTTGAAGCCGATACCGCTTACGGCGCCACTGACATCGGTCAGGGTCAAAAATTTCAGGTTGAATTTGTAAGCTCAAATCCCACCGGCCCCTTGCATATCGGCCACGGCCGCGGCGCGGCCGTGGGAGATGCGGTTGCCAATATTCTGGGCTTTTGCGGCTACGATGTCCAAAAAGAATATTATATTAACGACTCGGGTCGCCAGATCCGTACCTTGGGGCAATCGGTATATCTGCGCTACCAGGAGCTGTTCGGTCACAAGGTGGAATTTCCCGCTGATTGCTATCAAGGTGCCTACATTCGGGATCTGGCCTCCGACATTAAAGAGCAAAAAGGCGATAGTCTTTTAGACCAGAACGAAGAAGACGCCATAATGGAATGCGCCCGTGTGGCTGCCCAGAAGATACTGGACGGCATCCGGGATGATCTGAAAATGTTCGGGCTGGAATTTGACTGCTGGTTCAGCGAGCAGAGCCTCTATGATGACGGTCGCGTGGATGAAATTCTGGCGCAGTTTCGCCAGCAGGGTATCATCTACGAAAAGGAAGGTGCGCTTTGGTTTAAAACCAGTGATTTTGGTGATGAAAAAGACCGCGTGGTGGTCAAAGCCAATGGCGAAACCACCTATTTTGCTTCCGACATCGCCTATCATCAGGATAAGTATGACCGCGGTTTTGAACGCGTGGTCGATGTCTGGGGAGCAGACCATCATGGCTATATTCCCCGCATGAAAGCGGCCATTGAAGCCAGCGGACATCGGCGGGATCAGTTTGATGTGATTCTGGTGCAACTGGTGAATTTGCTCAGGGCCGGCGAGCCGGTGGCCATGTCGACCCGAGCGGGTGAATTTGAAACATTACGCAACGTTATCGATGAAGTGGGGCGTGATGCGGCCCGCTTTATTTTTCTAACCCGTCATTATGAGAGCACCCTTGATTTTGACCTGGTAGTTGCTAAGCAAAAAACCAACGATAACCCGGTTTATTATGTCCAATATGTACACGCCCGTATCGCCAGCATCATGCGCAAGGGCAGCGAGCAGCGTGCGACTGAAACTTCCTGGGATGACAAGGCCGTAACCCTTCTGACGGCGCCTGAAGAAATAGACCTCATAAAAGCCCTGGCACGTTATCCGGACATCCTGGCCGGCAGTGCCAAAAGTATGGAGCCGCATCGGGTGACCTATTTTTTGATGGAGCTTGCATCCGCTTTTCATACTTACTACAATAAGCATCGGGTATTGACCGATGATGCACAGCTGCGCTGTGGTCGGCTCAATTTGATATTGGCCGTTCAAAAGGTCATCCGAAACGGGCTTACGCTGCTGGGGGTGTCAGCCCCGAACCGCATGTAACGATGGCTGTCCAGGCACCCTTTTTCATGTGCCGATGTAACCACTATGGCCAGATCCGCAGAGACACGATATCATTGCAACCCTTATGGCCATTGTTAATGGGTAACCCGAAGTGAGAAAAAAGAATAAACGCAAAGCACCGGAATTTAAAAAGCCCTTCATCGTCCTGACCCGCAAAAAGATTGCCGGCTGGTTGCTGTTGATTTTTTTTCTGTGTGCCTGGATGTTTGTCCTGGGGGTTTTGGTGGGCAGGGGAACGGCACCGGTAAAATTCGATTTGGCGCCCCTTGAACAAAAAATGGCTGACCGTCAGAAAGCCGAACCGATAAAACCGGATAAGAAGACGCCTCAAAAAGATACAGCCGCCGTAAAGGATAAAACCAAACTCGATTTTTATGAGGCGCTTAAAGAAAATAAAGAGGACACCAAGGTGTCGGTCCGGCCCAAGCCCAAAGCAGATAAGCCCAAGACAGAAAAGCCGGCTCAAAAGGCTGCTGAGCCGGTGAAAAAACAAAAAGAACCCAAAACTCCTGAACCCCAGCAGCAAAAAGCGTCGCCTAAAAAACAGGATGTTGTAGCCAAAACAAGCACCCCCAGCCCAACCTACACGATTCAGGCCGCTTCAGTCAGAAATGCCGGGGATGCGGATCGGATGATCCAAAAACTAAAAAAACGCGGCTACCCGGCCTATCGGTCGATTGGAAAGGTCCCGGGAAAAGGAATCTGGTTCAGGGTTCGCGTCGGATCGTATAAAAGTAAATCCGAGGCGCGCGCCACGCTGGACAAATTAAAAAAAGATGGCCTCAAACCCATTCTGGTGTTACGCACAGCTGAATAACATCCCCCGCAGGTAACGATTCGCCCACATCAAGGAGTCTAAGATGAAGATGACCAAAGAAGAAGTGTTGTACGTCGCCCGACTTGCTCGATTGGATCTGGATGCAGAATCTATCGATATGTTTGCCGCACAAATTGATGAGATTCTGGGCTATATTGAGAAATTGAATCAGGTCGATACCGAGGGCATCAAAGCAACATCGCATGCCATTTCCCTGACCAATGCCTTCAGAGATGATGAACAAAGGCCGCACCTTGATCGTGAACAGGTGCTGGCCAATGCCCCTGAAAAGGAGGAGGGGTGTTTTGTGGTTCCGAAGATAATCGATTGACAAGGGTTTTGAAAGGCAGCCTTTTAAATATAAATTTTTGCCATATTCATCGAAATATTTTTAACCACGAAGCGCACGAAGGTCACGAAGATTTAAAAAAATTGATAAAGTTTTTCTTCGAGTTCTTCGTGATCTTCGTGGTTTTAAGCTCTGTATATTCTGACCTGTTTTGGGCTCAGCACAGCTTTTGTAACGGATGTTTATTATGGAATTGCATGAATTAACAATCGAAGAGGCGCATCGACGCCTGAAGAAAAAAGAAATTTCAGCGGTGGAGCTGACCCGGGCGGTTTTAGATCGCATCGCCGCGGTTGAAAGCAGCGTGGATGCCTATCTGACGGTTTCGGCCGATACGGCGCTTGAGCAGGCTCAGGCAGCCGATGAAAAAATTGCCGGCGGCCGCTGTGAACCGCTGACCGGCATTCCGCTGGCAGTCAAGGACGTGATTTGCACCCAGGGGGTTAAGACCACCTGCGGGTCCAAGATACTGCAAAATTTTATCCCACCTTATAATGCCACCGTTATGGAGAAGCTGCAACGCCGTGGGGCGGTGATTGTGGGTAAAACAAACATGGATGAATTTGCCATGGGCTCATCCACCGAAAACTCGGGCTTTAAAAATACCCGCAACCCCTGGAATCCGGCGCGGGTTCCGGGTGGCTCCAGCGGGGGCTCGGCAGCGGCCGTTGCCGCTGATATGTGTCTGGGTGCCCTGGGTTCCGACACGGGAGGATCAATTCGCCAGCCGGCGTCGTACTGCAGCACCGTAGGTTTAAAGCCCACCTATGGGCGCGTGTCCCGTTTTGGGCTGGTGGCGTTTGCCTCCTCACTGGATCAGATCGGGCCCCTGTCCAAGAATGTGGCAGATTGTGCCGTTATGCTGAATGCCATTGCCGGTTATGATACTGCAGATTCGACTTCGGTTCCCCAGGACGTGCCCGATTACACGAGCGTTTTGCAAAAGGGCTTAAAGGGCATGCGAGTGGGTATACCCAGAGAATACAGTGCCACCGCCGGAATGGATCCTGAAGTTACAGCCGCTGTTGACAATGCCATCAAGGTCATCGAGGACTTGGGGGCTAAAAAAATTGATGTATCCCTGCCACATACCGAATATGCCGTGGCGGCATATTATGTGATTGCGCCTTCGGAGGCGAGCTCCAATCTGGCACGTTATGACGGTGTCAAATATGGCGTGCGGGATACCGGCCAAAGCGACCTGATTCAAATGTATCGCCGCACCCGCTCAGAGGGCTTCGGCCCTGAAGTTCAGCGCCGCATTATTATTGGCACCTATTGCCTCTCTGCCGGCTATTATGATGCCCATTACGGCAAGGCCTCCCAGGTGCGGACCCTAATCACCGAAGATTTTCGCCAGGCCTTTGAATCCTGCGATGTGTTGTTATGCCCGGTGGCACCGGCGCCGGCATTTAAGATCGGCGAAAAAGTGGATGACCCGCTGACCATGTACTTAATTGATATTTTTACCCTATCGGCCAACCTGGCGGGTATCCCCGGCATGTCAATACCCTGCGGGTTTTCCAAAAAGGGGCTGCCCATTGGGCTGCAATTGCTGGGCAGACATTTTAACGAAGAGATGCTGCTTAAGGTGGCCTTTAATTTCGAACAGGCCACTGATTTCCACAAAAAAAAGCCCGTGTTATAATCACCACGAAGAACACGAAGGTGCATGAAACTTGAAATTCGATGAACTATCAAAAAGGGTTATAGGTTGTGCAATTGACGTGCATAAGAATTTAGGACCAGGGTTGCTTGAGTCAACTTATGAACAATGTCTTGCTCATGAGTTGAAATGCGCAAAAATACCATTCAGGTTACAATACCCTCTTCCTGTAAATTACAATAAAGTGAAAATTGATTGTGGATACCGTGTTGATTTGCTTGTCGACAACCAAGTCATAGTAGAGCTAAAAAGTGTAGAAAAAATTTTACCTATTCATCAAGCCCAACTGCTAACTTACATGAAGCTAGCGGGGATAAAAATTGGTTTAATAATGAATTTTAATGTCCGATTCATGAAAAATGGCATTAAGCGAATGGTTTTATAAATTCTTTGTGAGCTTCGTGTTCTTCGTGGTGCAAAACAGTTTTCGAAAAGGAGCATAAAATGGCCACCGTACAGCCGGAAGGTGAAGATCTAAGAAAAGCCGTAAAGTGGATTTCCGAGGAGTGCAAATACAACCCCAAAGCCACTACGACCAAGCTTATTGAAGAGGCGTGTTTAAAGTTCGACCTGTCGCCGATGGATGCGGAATATCTGAGAAGTTTCTACAAAAAGAATACATAAAGCCGGGTATTCAAAACGGTCCAAATTTTAAAGCCAATACCCAATATGACCATCCCCAAAATAAAAATACTCCCCGAAACGCTGTCCAATAAGATTGCGGCCGGTGAAGTGGTCGAACGGCCGGCATCAGTGGTCAAGGAGCTGATCGAGAATGCCCTGGACGCTCATAGCACCCGTATTATCATAGAGGTGGAAAATGGCGGGCAATCACTGATTCAGGTCTCCGACAATGGCAGCGGCATGGCTGCTGCTGATGCCCTGCTGGCCATCGAACGGCACGCCACCAGCAAAATTTCCAGCGTCGATGATTTGTTTGCCATTCAAACCCTGGGCTTCAGAGGTGAGGCCCTGCCCAGCATTGCATCGGTATCCCGCTTTACGCTGATTACCCGCGATGGATCTTCCGATGCCGGCACCCAAATTATTGTTGAGGGCGGAAAGGTCAAAAGCGTTAGCGAGACCGGCGCGCCGCAAGGAACCCTGGTTTCAGTCAAACAGCTGTTTTTTAATACGCCGGCCCGTAAAAAGTTTTTAAAGACAGTCGGCACCGAAATGAGCCATATTGCCGATACGGTCTCCAGGGTCGCCCTGGGCCATCCGGATGTGCAATTTCGCCTGGTTCACAACAACAAGATGGTCAAAAACTGGCCGCAGGTATCCCGGCAACTTGACCGAATTGCAGATGTGCTCGGCAAAAATATCCGTGCTGATCTGCATGCGATTGAATTAGAGCGTGACGGCATTTCAATCAAAGGCTGGATTGGTTCTCCTAAGGTCACACGCCGGACCTCACGGGGGCTCTATGTTTTTGTTAATGGCCGCTTTGTGCGGGACCGCACCATCCAGCATGGTGTCTTTACGGGCTTTGCCCAGCGCCTGGTAAAAGGGCAATTTCCCGTTGCCGTCATTTTTATCCGAGTCCCCTTTGATCGGGTGGATGTCAACGTGCACCCAACTAAAAATGAAGTTCGTTTTGTCGACCCGCACCCATTGCATCAAGCGGTTAAAAGCGCCATCGCTCAGACGTTGTATGAAATAGAGCGGGTTAGCTGGCGCCCGGCATTGGTGTCGCAGAAAACGCCTCAGGTTGTCGAGTCACTAAAACCCTTTACGCCTGAAAACAGAGATGAAGAACCGTCATGGCAACCTCGGATGTCGCTTCCGGAAATCAACAATACCCAAACGTCAGCCAGCCGCCAGCTGCCAGGAGCAAGAAGCCAAAGACACCAGTGGTCAGCAACCGGCGGCCGCAACGACCAGCAGTCAATGTTTGACAGCCAAGGCTTCAGCGCTTTAAGGGTTGTCGGCCAGCTGCATAACACCTATATCATCTGCGAAGCTGAAACCGGTCTGGTGCTCATCGACCACCATGCCGCTCATGAGCGCATTCTTTTTGAGCAATTGCAAAGACGGGCCGACAAACAGCCGTCCGCCGCCCAGAAGCTTCTGGTGCCCGAAACCCTTGAACTCAGTTTCAGCGAGGCTGAAATCTTAGGACAGATGCTGCCGGATTTAAAAGCCTTGGGTTTGGAGATTGAACCGTTCGGTAAAAATACCTTTGTGATTAAA
>JASJAN010000063.1 GCA_030066985.1 Desulfobacterales bacterium | reverse complement strand
ATTCAGCAAAACCATATAACTACAATAAATTCGTCATATCCGTTTGAAAGCCGTTATTGCGAATGATTAAATTTCAGTGTATCCCATTTGATTGTTTAGTGTGTTTTAAAATATACAGACTAGTTATACTAAATTACAATTATTGTTTTGATATAGTAACAAATATTGTGGCCTAAAAGATCTTTTAGTAATTTTTTTAATTTTTTCCCGATAAGCGCTAATCCACCTAATGTGCTAAAATTTATAGATTTTATGCCGCTTTTACATTCGATTTTTCTTCTATTCGCACATATTAACAATATTATAAGCAGGTTTGGCATCCGTTTTGCTCTATTTAGCGCGGCTGCAAACATGCTGCTGAGCATTTGGGGAAGCTCGAAAGGGCAAACCATCCGAAAGGATGGGACGCAAAGCCACTGGCCTTAAACCCGTAAGGGAAAGGCAGCAGGGCTGCCGGGCGAGACCAGCACCTACTCTGTGTGCATCTCGGTCGGTTATAGATGTATCTTAGAGGAGGTGTAGCAGTGAAAGGGTGGGAACTCAATCTCAATACAATTCGGATCTATTTTCGATTTTCAGCAGAAAATTCCAATCGTTTAAAACCAGCGTCCCGCACCGTATTAATGCTATTGATGGCGGCTTTCGTGATCATGCCGTTCTCAAATGCTATGGCTGCGTCCGTAGATCTTGCATGGGATGCCAATACCGAGCCCGAGCTGGCCGGTTATAAGATTTATTACGGCACATCCAGCGGTAGTTATACCGCCAGCAAGGATGTGGGCAAAACAACCACCTGCACCATCAATGGCATCGATGAGGGCAAAACCTATTATTTCGTTGCCACAGCCTACGACGGTCAAAATAACGAGAGTGGCTATTCCAACCAGGTTAGCTTCACCGTGCCGCTGAGCGACTCGGACAATGACGGCGTGCCTGACAATCAGGACGCCTTTCCTGACGATCCCTCAGAAACTATCGACACCGACAATGATGGTGTCGGTAATAACGCCGATACGGATGACGACAACGACCGTATGCCCGATGCCTGGGAGATTCAATACAATTTTAATCCGCTAGTCGATGATGCGGCCCTGGATTACGACGGTGACGGTCTCAGCAATTTGGATGAATATTTGGCCGGCAGCGATCCGATTGTCCCGCCGGACAACTTTGAGCCGGAAACACCCACCCTGTCCGCGCCGGACAATCACCTGGTGGTGGAGCTCACCCCGATGCTCGAAACCAGTTCATTCGATGATCCTGACAGCGGCGATTTCCACTCGGCAACCCGCTGGCGAATTTTTAGAGAATCCGATGATGTCTGTGTGTTTGATATCACCAGCGAGTATTCACTGACTGAGTTGCAGATACCCAAGCTCATTTTAGATGAAAATGAAGACTATAGATGGCAGGCCAGGCATTATGACAGTCACGCCAAGCCATCAGATTGGTCGGACAGCAGGTATTTCACCACCCAAAGCGATACCGCAGACAGCGACAGCAACGGCATACCGGACGATCAGGAAGTCGATACACCCGCCGATCTGGATGAAGACGGTGTCTGGGATGCTGATCAGGATACCATCAAATGTGTCATAGCGGGTGAAGGCAAATCATTGGGCATCAGTTTTAAAGACGCCGCCAATGTCGTTGAAATAGAGTCCATTTCAGCAGAGCACCAGGATGGTAACCAGGTCCAGGCCGAGGCTGTCAGCAATCCGGATTATTTCCCCTTTGGTTTGATCAATTTTAAACTGGTCATGAACCAGCCCGGGGATTCTGCGGAAATCAAAATATATTTCTCGGAACCGGCGCCGGAGGAAGGCCGCTGGTTTAAATTTGATCCCATCGAAGCCACCTGGACCGATTACAGCAGCCAGACGGTTTTCAGCGCCGATCGTCGCTCGATGACGCTGTATCTTGAAGATGGCGGTGAGGGCGATGCGGACGGCACGGTAAACGGCATCATCGTCGACCCATCCGGTGTGGCGATATCGTCTTCAGGATTCGGCGGATCGGGCAGCAGCGGCGGGATCGAAGATGTGGTCAGCGGCTGCTTTATCGGAACCGCATCTTCACCATCCGGGCAGATAAGCGTTGGGCAGATCTGGAAAGCGATTCGCGGCCGCGAAATCGCCATCGGACTGTTCTTGCTGGCGCTGGTAAAACTGATCACCTTGGGATTAAAGCGTATGCGGCTGCGCTGGGAAGAGTCCCAGCGCCTCTTTGAAATGTACCATGAGCGCGGCGGCCGCTTTACCGCCACAGGTCTTATCCGTCCTAAAAAGTTAAAAAGAGCAAAGATATAGATTTAAGGCATTGAAATGAGTACCTGATTGATTACCGTCGACTGGATGATGGATTGATTTCTTAGACAGGATTGATCCGCCTTCGCTCGATTAGCTTCGGCGGGACAAGCAGGATAAACTGGATATTTTCTTTTGGTCGCTCTCCTGATGAGAGCGACCAAACCCCAATTGCCTTCGGCGAATAAAATCGGAACAAGAAACATACTAATTATAAAAGTAAATACAATCCGTTAAACACAAATACCGTAAAGCAATTAATATTTAATCCATTATATTCCGCTGAAAGCGGATTGAGTTGGATCACTTTCATCTGGAAAGTGATCCAGAAAAAAACAATCCTATAAATCCTGTAAATCCTGTCTAAAATAAAATTGCACTTAAGATCCAATTCCAAAAATTGAACTTCTGAACTTATGAACACTGGATTTTGCCTACCGGAAAGTAGTTTGAAAGACCGAAGACGAGAACCTTCGAAGCAGCAAGAAACAAACCACCGCAATTAATGCGATAAGCGCTGTAAAATCGAATGACGCGTCGGCGCTGACGGAATTGATGAAGCAATTGATGGCCACGTTGGCATTGCTGCCGCGCGATGTTGTGGTGTCTTTTTCTATCGGGTCACCAAACTTGGCAAATACCACGGTCTGGGCAGCAGAAAAATGATGCACCTTGACTTCGATCATCGGCGGGATGGTGTCTTCGTGGTTGATTCTGGAGTCGGGCACCATCCACCCTTCCCCGCCGGGCAGTATGTCACCATCGGCATCGGCAGCCGGTAGCCATCGGGTGCCATCAAAATAGGCCAGACCCACTTTACGGATATCCACATCATCATTTACCGGTATGAATATGGTGACCGGCTGATCAAAGACGGTATGCGGCAATAGGTTAACCGGCCATCCTGCCGGCTGCATATCCTGATGGTCGTTTGACGGCATTTCATCCGGGTTACCGAATTCGGGTGTCAGGGGCTCCAAACTGCTGTAAAACAGCTTTGTGCCGGTTAGCTTTCCGTCAACAACCGCAAGACCGGTATCGACACCTTCACTGTAAAGCAGCCCCTCTTCAATAGTTTCAACCGTGCTGGGCAAATTCTGTCCGGCAGCCATTTTCTGGGCACTGGACTCAATTTTAAACTCAAAAGGCGGTGGCTGCAAAATGTTGTTGCGGATATCCTGTATAGCGACGCTTACCTGAATGAGGGCGTCCGGCAAATAAGCGGTCGGCATGAAGGATTCCAGAAAACGGTCGTAGGCCACCCAAAAGTAAATTGTCTGCTCATCCGGCGTTTGGTCGAGCTTTATGGCCCGCATGGCATCATGTGCCAGATCCCGCCAGTACGGTTGATGATAGCCGTCATCGATCCTGAAACGAACCGCAGCCGGATCATCGAGATTGATCCCTTCAGATGCCCGGATCAAAACGGCAAACGCCGTCTGATCGGGTACGCGGGCAAAATTGGTAATGCCGGCATCATCCTGAGGGATGGTATCCCGAATTTCAATGGGAGCCGACTGAAACCGGATTGGATCGCTGCCTGCCAGATACTCCTGATAATTTGCAAAACCGTCGTCATCTGCATCTGATGGGGCATCGGCAGTTAGCGGGTCCAAGCCATGCTGTAATTCCCAATGGTCTGCCATGCGGTCGCCATCGCGATCATTGAGCGCAACCGGCATCGTTGCGATCCTGTTTCCGGCTGCATCAGCAATATTGCTTAGCGACAGATTGATGATTTCATTTCGCGGAATCGAGCGCATCGACAGTTGAAAGGTCACATCATCAATGCGCGAGATATCATCATCACCACCGATGGTCTTAAAATTAAGTGAGGGACTGAAACGGAAATTGCTCTCCAGGGCCACATTTTCAAGATTGGCCTCGTTGAAAACAATGGTAATAAAACGATTGGTAATTGCGGACGATGTCACGCTCGGCGGGGTGGCATCATAGGTGCCGCTGATGGGAATCGATCGAATCCCATCCTTAAATGCCAGCAGGGTTACCGGGCCTTCAATGAAGGTTGAAAAATCGATCTGAGAAGTAAAAATCCCGTTTTGATCAGCGATGACCGTCTTTATGTGCACGCCGTTGGCAAAAATTTGGACTTTGTGACCGGCATCCGCCTGGCCTCTGATCGGGTAGGCATTGCGTGTATCGCGGTTGATGTAAAAGCCGTTTTGCGGCTGGGTGATCCGAGCACTGCCGGGTGCTGCGGCAGCAGCGATGGGAATGAGCGCAGCGAGAATACAAAGGAGGCCTGCCATCAGCCACATAACCTTCAAACAGTTTTTAGAAACTGAATGAGCCATGCTACCCCCCTAGAATTAAACTTTAAGACAACTCATAACCTATAACTTAAGCCCAAGTAAAGAATATTCAATGCGGGTCTACATGTGTAGTTTTGTGGTTTAAGGTTCTGGGTTTCCTCCTTCGTTGAAACTACGGAGGACAGGCAGGGTTCAAAGGTTGCCCTTCGACTTCGCTCAGGGCGTGCGGGTTTAAAAAAGGACTGAGTGCTGAGCTAGGAGGACCCGTCTTCGGCCTCTGGGCTACGCCGTGGCACGCCCGTCTTCGCTTTTGCAAGCTTCCGACTTCGCTCCCATGAGCTACGCCGGGACAAGTCGCCGCGGCAAGCGGGGATCGGGGGTCTGTTGAAATAGATCTTTTGTTAGATAAGCAGATGAGTTGATTTATTGAAATGCTGATTCTTTTTGGACAGGATTAATCCGCCTTCGCTCGATAAGCTTCGGCGGGACAAGCAGGATTTTTTGGATTTTTCTCTTGGCCACTCTCCGGCTTGGCCCGCCATAGCTGCTCAAAGCAGCGACGGCGGCAAGAGAGTGCCCAAACACCAATCGCCTTCGGCGATGGTGAACATACTCATATGTTTAAATGTACTTTGTAGGCACTATAAATTTTTCAAATTATATAATATTTATTAAAATATTAAATTTCCGCTGAAAGCGGATTGAGTTTTCTCACTTCCTTCCGGGAAGTGAGAAAGGAATAAAATATCCTGTAAATCCTGTCTAAAATTAATTTCAAACGGTCTTTTTAAATCAAATTCGAACTAAAATTCTACAGCGTTAATTTAAGCTTGTTTCGGCCGATAAATACCAGATTCTTCAAACGCTTGTCTAAAAATCCATAATACTTCTGGAAAACATCACGGCCAAAAGAGTGGATTTTCTCCAGGTCATCGGTATCAATAAAAATCTGATAGAATTTCGAGCCGTATTGTTTCAGAGCATTGATCAGTTCGTGTGCGGAGCTCCCATCAAAATCGCCATATAATTTCAAATGCAAACTGTCACCGGTTTCGTGCAGAAAAAGCTTGAAATTAGATGCCATTTGAACCCCCCTTTGGGTGTGAGTTACCAGGGCGCTGTAATAAACATCATGCAGGTCGTCTCGATATACTGCCTGCCGGCAAAAATCCCCCGATTGCAGGCGCAATCCGTAAATAAATGGCAAGCAGATTAAACGTTAATATGGTCGTATGGTAACTTCTTTTGTAGGGAATTTTTCAGAATCGCTATTCTTTGCGATCTGATTGCTGACACCTGACACCTGACACCTATTAGGATTGCATCTCAGCAGTTACCCACTTCAGCCTTTCTTCATAGGCTTCGATGCTGGCCAGGTATTCCATTTTTTTGAGTCTGTATTGTCGCTCCAGACGCATTAAGCGTTGGGTTGTTTTATAAAGACGGTCTTCGATATTAACAGCTTCATTTCGAATTCGAGAGGGACTCCACATTTCTTTCAATGATGTCATGACTTGCAGCCTTTCACATTAAATCATCTGTGTCGCCTGTCGATCAAATACCTTTTTCTTCGCTCTTGGCCATCCACTATCGTGGATCTGATTATATGTATCAGCAAAAATCGTGCAAACTTTAATAAATTTGATAAAATTTTATTTTTAAAATAATTACGGCTACTTAACTGAACAGACGGTTATCGTGGGACAGGTGATTTTAGGAAAACAATTGCTGAAGAATGGGTATTTATTTTCACACCGTCAAATTATCAGATGTGAGATGTTGATATTTTTAACCGCAGACCCGTCTTCGCCCTCTAGGCTACGCCACGGCACGCCCGTCTTCGCCTCTGGGCTTCCGTCTTCGTTTAAACTTCGCCGGACAAGTTGCCGCGGTAAGCAGGTGTCGGAGGTCCGTTGAAATAGTGCTTTTGTTAGATAAGCAACTGAGTTGATTTATTGAAATGGTGATTCTTTTTGGACAGGATTAATCCGCCTTCGCTCGATAAGCTTCGGCGGGACAAGCAGGATTTTTTGGATTTTTCTCTTGGCCACTCTCCGGCTTGGC
>JASJAN010000062.1 GCA_030066985.1 Desulfobacterales bacterium | reverse complement strand
GTGTGCCGCATGTTATTCACACCCCGCACGGGCACGTATTTTATGGCCATTTTGGGCAAATGGCTTCTAAAGTATTTTTGTGGGTGGAGCGATTTCTTACAAGGTTTACCGATCGTATAGTGGCGCTGACCCACGGTGAGAAAAATGACTACCTTGAATTATCGGTTTGCCCGCCTGAAAAATTGATAACCATTCATAGCGGCGTTGATGTCAAACAGTTTCTAAATACCAATGGAAACCGAGCTGAAAAAAGACGCTCTCTGGGTCTGGAGCCAGCAGATGCCGTCATTGGTTTTGTGGGCTGGCTACTGCCGATCAAGGGGCCCGAGTACCTGCTGAGGGCCATGGATTATGTCTGGCCGGAGCAACCCGAGACAACGCTGGTGATGGTTGGCAAAGGTGATCTGGATGTTGATCTGAGAGCCGAAGCGTTGCGCAAGAATGTGAACGGCAAAGTTAAATTTTTAGGATGGCGTCAAGACATCAATGAACTGATGTCGGTGTTTGACGTCTTTGTTTTGCCATCGCAAAACGAAGGCATGGGTCGTGTGATCGTCGAGGCCATGGCCGCCGGAAATCCGGTGGTGGCCAGCAGGGTAGGGGGCATACCGGATCTGGTTCAAGATGGTCAGACCGGCTACCTGGTGCCGCCGGCCAATGAAAAAGAGCTGGCCGATGCGATCTTGAAGATATTAAAAGATCGGGATCAGGCAAAGCTGATGGGGCAGCGGGGCAAAAAGCGCTGCGAGCAATTCAGCCTGGAAGCGATGATCGCCAAGCTGGACGATCTCTATTCTGGTTTAATTACAAATTAGACAGGATTAAAAGGTTTGGTTGGATTTTATTTTAGACAGGATTTACAGGATTTGATGGATTTTTCTTTTTCATTACTTTCCGGAAGAAAGTGACGAAACTCCATGCCCTTCGGGCAAAATTCTCAACGTAGTTAAATTGAACTTAACCTTAAAAGGCACGTAATCAAACAAATATTAAGTTCTATGAAATTTTTTTTGTTTCCGCCGCAAGGCGGATTTAGTTTTCTTAGTTTCATCCGGAAACTAAGAAAAAAGAGAAAAAAAGATCCTGTAAATCCTGTCTAATAAAAAATATTAAAAAGGGATCCATTCCGATTTAATGAAAACCTGGTTTACATATCTGAAGCAGGGGTTATCGAGTAAGGTACCGCAAGACCGTATCGCCGATAGCACCGATCATCCGGGGATCAAGGAAAGCTTAAGGAGTCTTGTGCCGTATCTGAAAGGGCACTGGCGCAAGGGATCTATAGGGCTTGTGTTGATTCTGCTGGCAGCCCTTTGCAGTTTCCCGGCACCGTTGATCACACGCTACCTGGTTGATGATGTCATCCTGAACAAGCAACTCGGACTTCTGGCCGGCGCGCTGATATTGCTGGCCTGCTTTTTAATTGCTGAAAAACTGGCGCGTATGCTGCAGGAGTTTTACTTTGCCCGTCTGGAGCAGCAGGTGACACTCGATGTTCAGCAGGATTTGATCTCAAGGGTGCTTAAATTTCCCAAAGCATTTTTCGATGATCACCAGACCGGTTACCTGATGTCGCGGCTAACTGAAGATGTCGATGGGGTTCGCTGGTTCTTCTCTAATTCGATTGTCCATATCTTCAGTAATGCGTTTCGATTTGCGGGCGGTATCTGCCTGCTGTTTTATCTGGAATGGCGGCTTGCCGGTGTCGTCCTGATTTTACTGCCCGCACTTGCATGGGGTGTGCGCTATTTTTCAAGCAAACTGCATCACCTGCACCACAGAACCATGGAGCAGAAAGCAGAGCTGGCCGGCAACCTGCAGGAATCTCTTTCTGAAAGCACGCTGATCAAGGCCTATGCCTCTGAAAAACATACCAAAAGGAAACTGCTTTCCGGCTGGCAGCGGGTGGTTCAAACTTCTTTGCAGCAAACCACTGTGGCATCGCTTGCCGCTCTGATTGTGGACTCGACACCCGGTCTGGCGCGGCTCATTTCGTTTGCAGTGGGCGCCCTGTGGATCATAAACGATCAATGGACCCTGGGATCGCTATTGGCTTTTCAGGCCTATTTGACATATGTGTTTGGTCCGGCCCAGATACTGGCGTCTGCCAATCTGGACCTGCAAAAAGCACTTGCGGCCCTGCAGCGGGTAACCGCCCTTTTGCAGATCGTTCCCGAAGACAATACCGGCAGCGGCCAAGCAGTTGAAAAACTCAACGGTGATATAGAATTCAGGGAAGTTTCTTTTGCTTACAACGGCAGTCAGCCGATCTTGCAGAATTTTTCTTTTCATTGTCATTCCGGGCAACGCGTGGCAATTGTCGGGCCCAGCGGTGTTGGCAAGACAACCCTTTTGAGTCTGATGTTGCACTTTTATCAGCCCACAGACGGTGAAATCTATTTTGATAATCAACCAGCCTCAGATTATGATGTCAGCGCCCTGCGGAAGCGCATCGGCTACGTGGCGCAGCGGCCGCGGCTGCTTGCTGACACCCTCATCAATAATCTGAGATACGGAAATCCGGACGCCAGTCTGGCTGCAGTGGTGCGGGCAGCTGATGCCGCCGGTATCCATGGTTTCATTGAAAAACTGCCCAAAGGTTATCAGACCCTGATTGGTGAAAAGGGCGCGAACCTGTCCGAAGGTCAAAAACAGCGGCTTTCCATTGCACGTGCGCTAATCAAAGACCCCGATATCCTGATACTGGACGAACCCACCGCAGCCCTGGATACGGATGCTGAACAATCGCTTTTTGAGCGCTTGCCTGAATTTGTGCGGCAAAAGACACTCTTTATTGCCACCCATCGCCTGTCCACCATTAATGCCTGTGACCGCATTCTTGTGCTCGACGAAAATCGATTGGTCGCCAGCGGATCGCATCAACAGCTGATGGATTCGAATAGGTATTATCGAATGGTGGTCTCTCGCTCGCAAACATCGAATCTTGGTCTGGCAAATTGATTCGTCTAAAAAGAAACCTTATCAGTCGTTTTAATACTGACTGAACGGGCTCAACAGGCGCAACCGGCTAACCTGAAAAGGATTTAAAAAATCACTCTAGAATTGAAAAGCTACACCGACTGGAGTCTGGGAGTTCACAACCTCTCTGTAAAGAAAAGGGTTCCCATCAGTGCTGTTATAGAAATTACCCGACGCTGCAACAATAGCTGCGTTCACTGCTACAGCAATCTGCCGTTAACAGATCAAGCCGCGCGTCAGGACGAAATGAGCGCCAGGGAGCATTTCCGAATTCTGGATGAGATGGCCGCGGCCGGCTGTTTGTGGGTCTTGTTTACCGGGGGTGAAATATTTGCCCGCAAGGACTTTTTAGACATTTATACCCATGCCAAGCAGCAGGGATTCTTGATCACCCTGTTTACCAATGGCACCTTGATCACGCCGGATATCGCAGATTATCTGGCTGAGTTGCCCCCGTTTTACATGGAGATTACGCTTTATGGTTATACCCGCCAAACCTATGAAGAGGTGAGCGGGGTTCCCGGCTCATATGAGCGCTGTTTGCAGGGCATTCGGTTGCTGACCGAACGCAATTTGCCGCTCAAGCTTAAATCCATGGCCCTTACCGTCAATCAAAACGAGATCTGGCAGATGAAGCGCTTTGCTGAAGAAGATCTCGGGCTGGAATTCCGGTTTGATGCCTTGGTCAATCCACGCTACGACTGCTCGCAGAGCCCTCTCGACGTGCGCCTGAAGCCGATCGATGTTGTTAAGATGGACCTGCTGGATCCGAAACGGGTAGCTGAATGGAAGAAATTTGCTGTTCAATTCGGCGGCCTTCCAACGTCAGCCGAGGAAACTCAAAAGCTGTGGCGCTGCGGCGGTGGGGTCAATGCCTTTGCCATCGATCCGTATGGCATGATGCGTATGTGCGCAATGTCCCAGGACGATGCCTATGATCTGCGGCAAGGCTATTTTGAGCAAGGCTGGCAAGAGGCCCTTTATAAATTGCGGCAGAAACGCATTACGCGGCAAACCAAATGTGTGACCTGCGGCATCCGCTCCATGTGCGGCATGTGCCCGGCCAATGCGCAACTGGAATGCATGGATCCTGAAACCCCGGTGGATTTCCTGTGCCAGGTGGCCCATCTCAGGGCTTATGCATTTGATATACCCATAGCGCCGCACGGGGATTGCGAATACTGTCAGGGTGGAAGTCAATACGCTCAAATGATTAAGGAAGTTAAAAAGCTCAAAAAGGACTGAGGACTGAGTGCTGAGGACTGAGCAAAAAAAGAGAAACGCCTTGAGGATAGGGTGCTAAGTTTTAGGCAAATTTTACGAAAAGGAAAAAAGCAGATGAGCGATGAGAAGAAAAGAGAAAGAATAGACAAATTTGAAGATTTGATTGCCTGGCAAAAAGCCAGAGAGCTTACAAAAGAAATTTATCAAAATTCACGTATGGGCGAATTTGCCAAAGATTTTGGCCTGGCTGGACAAATTCAACGAGCAGCGGTTTCCATTATGTCTAACATCGCAGAGGGATTTGAGCGAGGTGGTCGCGGGGAATTCCATCAATTTTTATCGGTTGCAAAAGCTTCTTGTGCTGAGGTTCGTTCCTTACTTTATGTGGCTTTAGATGTTGAATACATTAAGAACAATGAGTTCAAGAAAATTATGGATAAGGCCCAGGAAGTCGGCAGAATTGTGGGTGGCCTTCGAGCATCTGTCGACAGACAAAGAAAAGCCCAAAAGCGAAGAAGCAAGTAGCGAGTGAGCATTAAGGTATTTAATAATTTGAGTATTCAGAGATAGGTAGATAGCTTGTTGATGAACACAAGACTCAAAGAGAACCCCATACCAAAATGTTCGGACTTAGCTCAGTCCTCAGTCCTCAGTCCTCAGTCCGCATCGCTGACTCCTGATAATTTTGAAAAGATTTGTACTGAACTGCTCCGAGAAGGTCATGCCGTAAAATTCCGCGCTCCCGGCGACAGCATGTACCCGACCATATGTAATGGTGATGTCATCAGCGTTTCACCCATCAAAACCAGCGCGATCATCACTGGCGATATCATTCTCTACCGCCACAAATCGGGCGTTGCTGCCCATCGGGTCATCCGCATCGTCCAAAAGAGCGCTCATCATGCGAAACACTCACCACTTAAAACTCAGTCCTCAGACCTCAGTCCCCAGCACTGGTTCATCCTGCGTGGTGATGCCGCTGTTGTTTGCGATGAACCGGTCACTGCCGATCAAATTTTAGGGAAAGTGACTGCCGTTGAAAGAGACGGCCAGGGCATCGACCCGTATTCTATCAAAGCCACCATCTGCTTCAAAGCCCGCCGTATAGCCGCCCGCCTCAAACGATCCATTCTATTTCAAAGCTGATAGATGGCATTTAATTCCTTCCTGATCCTTCCTTATAATATCTCCCGACTTGGTCTTTTGTAATTCATCCCATCTTTGGATTGCCTTACTCAATTCTTATTAATTTTTTGAATATTTTTTTCATTGATTTTTTTTTGATGTTGATACCTGCGTCTTTTGCCACAAAGTTAAACAAATATTAATTGTCAAAGGTTTTGCTTTTGTAAAATACCTCATATTTTTGATGATTTAGACCGATAAATTCTTTTGAGTACAGGTATTAAAAAATTTAATGCTGTTGCAAATGATTTTATAAACTTCCGCCTGCAACCTTTTCTGTGCCCACCTCCAACCGGTTGGTCAGGTGTGAGTTGTGGCTACAAAAATCTAAAATTATTAAGAATATAGATAGCTCTCGTGTCTTTGCGATTTGCTTATATTTATTAAACAGCTGGCACACAAATTGCTCAAAAAGACCAGCGGAGGATGAAACTATGCACAACTCGAGAGGGTTTTCATTACTGGAATTGATGATTTCAATTGCCGTCATTGCGATTTTGGCGGCGATTGCAATACCCGGTTATATTGGCTGGTTGCCCAAGCGCCATCTGCGAAGCTCGGCAACAGACGTGCAGGTGGCGATTAGTCATGCCAAGATGATAGCCATCAAGGAGAACACCAATGTCGTGTTAACCTTTGATCCGGCCAATGACAGTTATCTGGCCTTTATCGATAATGATTTAGACGGGGTCGTTGAAGCATCAGATGAGGACGGTAACCAGGACGCCGGTGAACGCACCATACGCGCAAAAGGGATGTCACCGGGCATCAATCTGGATAACTCTGATAATCCCGGCAATGATTTAACATTGACCTTTGACAGCAAGGGTCTGGCCGATGTCGCTGGAAATATCCTGCTGACGAACAGCCGCGGCCAGAACCGCACCGTTAATATGACCATCACCGGGATGACCCGGATCAATTAACAACAAGGCGAACGGTTAGAATAATGTCAGGCAATACAAATCCAATAAACAAATTCAAAAATCAACCGTCGTTGAACTTATATAATAGACGGAAAATGCGAGACGCCAACATGAAGACAATAACGGACAATCCCAATGGCTTTACTTTAGTTGAGCTGTTATTGGCCATGGCCGCAGGCCTAATCGTCATGATCGCTATATTCGCTGCCTACCAAAACCACCAGCGCTCGCACGTCACCCAGCAGCTGGTGGTAGACATGCAGCAAAATGCCCGTGCGGCAATGTCTTTGATGAAACGCGAAATCCGCATGATGGGTTACGATCCGGCCGCCACCGATGGCGTCGACAACGAAGATCCGGAT
>JASJAN010000061.1 GCA_030066985.1 Desulfobacterales bacterium | reverse complement strand
CTGGTCGGGGCGAGAGGATTTGAACCTCCGACTTCCTGCTCCCAAAGCAGGCGCGCTACCAGGCTGCGCCACGCCCCGATCTGCGGAAAACTGCTTACCACGCCTTTATCATTCCTGCAAGCTTTGAATCTTAAAACTTATGATGTTGTCTGTACCTTTTCAATCTGGAGAATATATTCCCACGCAAAACTGCCAAGAAGCCAAGCCTTAAAACGCACTTCTTGGCGACTTTGCGTCTTTGCGAGAGAATTTTATCGATCTTCAATTGCTGTTGGAAAAATAATTTAGTTCCAGTCCGTAATGGGTTACCGGGGTTTGTCTGCCAAAAAGGCGGTAATCGCGTTGACAATCCCTTCAGCAATCCGTGACAAAAATTGGGTATCAGTCAGTTGCTTTTCGGCGTTGGCATTGGCCAGGTTGCCTATTTCGATGGCCACTGCCGGCATATCCGCGCCCTGCAAAACCAGTAAAGGGATACCTTTAACACCAACGTCCGACGGCTGCCAAATCAATGTCAGCTCTGATTGAACATGCTTGGCCAATTTTTCACTGGCGGCTCGATATTTGGTCTGGATCATATCCCAGCGCACACCGTATTCGCCGTTGGTTGACGGCTGCTGAAGTTTAGGTTCCGTCACCAAAGCGGATCCTTGAAATGGTCTATAAAAATATACCGCGGACCGATTGGTATCGTGGACAAAGCTGCTGCCGGTATGCAGGCTAATAAAAATATCGGAATTGGCATGATTGGCCGCAGCCGTGCGGCTGGGAATGTTAAGTCCGTAATCGTCATCACGGGTTAAAACCACCCGGTAGTCGGCTTCCAGTTGTTGGGCGATGATCCTTGCCAGATTGAGGGTGATCGTTTTCTCCAGCACACCGTTTGGCCCCTTGGCGCCGTTATCATTGCCACCGTGCCCCGGATCTATGGCCACCACCGGCATTTGGGCTTCAAAAAGCTTTTGTTTTGCATCGGTTTCAGGGGCCATGACCGCCATCAGCAGACTGATCAACATGAGTGCTATCCATTTTACCTGCAACCCATGAGGGACTGTCGCGGCCGTTCGCCCTGCTGAACGGAGATCATCAGTTGCATATGGACCTTGCGCGGTGAACAAAACCATCTTATTTTTATACCTAAACCTGTCCTTTTTTTCAACACCGTCGGCGGGATCGGGGCTATATTTATCTTGACAGCTGATTTGATTGACATTATCAGTATTGTTTTTTATACTGAGATTTAAAGGATTTGGGGACTGGGCTGTCGCATTAAATTGTTGTGGTGTCTTAATGAACAAGGTCTCCTGCCAAATCGATTTACCCAAAATTTCTGCTCGTTGTTCCTTAAAAAAACAAATGCGAGAGTGGCGGAATTGGTAGACGCACTGGACTTAGGATCCAGCTCTGGAAACAGAGTGGGAGTTCAAGTCTCCCCTCTCGCACCAATTATGCTGCAAACAAAGTGCCTTCAAACGCATTGACACGGGGTCTGTTTAAGGCGCTTAAATTTTATTGAATTGGAATCAAGATGCCGTTTAAAATCGAAGATGTCAGTAGCGTAAAGAAAACACTTCACATTGAAGTTCCCCAGGAGGAAGTTGTCCAGGAATTGGACAAGGCTTACAACCAACTGATGAAAAGCGCCAAGGTAAAGGGGTTTAGACCGGGTAAAGTCCCCCGGCCCGTTCTGGAACGCATGTTTAAAAAGGATGTGCATGCCGATGTATCGTCTCGCTTAATTCAAAGCTCATTTATTGATGCCATCAAACAAAGCGATCTGAAAATCGTGGGGAATCCCGAATTGGACCCCCCGGAGCTGGCTGCCGATAGCGCTTATGAGTACAAGGCCACGGTTGAAATCACTCCCGATATCAGCGATATTAATTATAAGGGTATGGATCTGACACGAACCCTGTATGCGCCCGGTGACGACGAGGTGGATGCCCAGTTGAAAGCGCTTCAAAAGGGTATGGCCCAGCATGAAAAAGTCACTGAAGATCGGCCGGTCCAGGCAGATGATTTTGTTCTCGTCGACCTTGAAGGCACTCATGATGGCAAACCGGTTCCCGAATTTACCAAGACGGAGAATTTCAATTTACAAATCGGCAAGGCGGTCATTTCGGAAGATGTCGACCAACAAATTACCGGAATGAAAGTCGGGGAATCAAAGAAATTTACCACCCAATTCGATAAGGATTTCCCTAATGAAAATCTGGCCGGATTGGAAATCTCATTCGAAGTGGTTTTGAACGAAATCCGGCAGGAGAATTTGCCGCCACTGAACGATGCCCTGGCCAAAAAAGCCGGCCCTTACAAAACCCTGGACGAACTGAAAACGGTCATTCTGGACAATATCAAGCAAGGCTATGAAAAACGCAAAGAGCAGGAGCTCAATGAGCAAATTTTCAAAGAACTGATTTCCAGAACAACTTTTGAAGTACCGGATGCAATGGTTGAAATGGAGCTACAGGGGATCATTGAGGAGGCGGAACGCTCCTTTGCTTACCGAAATACCTCTCTGGAGGATATGGGGCTTTCAAAGGAAATGATCGCTGAAAAATACCGTGACACAGCGCTAAACCAGGTCAAACGCCATCTGATTTTGGGTAAAATGATCGATCAAGAGAAACTCGAGGTGGATAAAGGAGAAGTGGAAAGCGGCCTCAAGGAAATGTCGGAAAACTTTAATCAGCCCCTGGAAGGCATAAAACAATATTATGATCAAAACAAAGACAAACTTGAGTTGTTCAAACACACCTTGCTTGAAAAAAAGGCGATTAAACTTATCTTAGACAGTAGCAGCATCAAGGACGTAAAGCCTGAAGCGGCGGCAAAAACCAAATCCAAAAAATAAGCGTTGCCGTAAAACCGACAGCCTAAAAAAATAGGTATACAGTCCCCCAATAAACGATTATTATAAATAAGGAGAAAAATAGTGCCACTGATACCGATGGTGATTGAGCAAAGCAGCCGGGGTGAGCGAGCGTACGATATCTATTCGCGGCTCCTTAAAGACCGTATCATCTTTCTCGGAACAGCGATGAACGATGAAATTGCCAATCTCATTATTGCCCAACTGTTATTTTTGGAATCTGAAGATCCGGATAAAGACATTAATTTTTACGTAAATTCGCCTGGCGGTCTGGTGACAGCCGGTCTGGCGGTTTACGATACCATGCAGTACATTAAACCGGATATTACAACGGTTTGCATCGGCCAGGCTGCCAGTATGGGAGCGGTTTTGCTGGCAGCTGGAACGCACGGAAAACGGTACTCTTTGCCGAATTCAAGGATTCTGATCCACCAGCCCATGGGTGGTTTTCAAGGGCAGGCATCAGACATTGAAATTCAGGCCAAAGAGATCTTGAGAATGAAAGACCGCTTGAATCAAATTCTGGTCGAGCATACCGGTAAAAAAATCGAAGAGATTCAAAAAGATACTGATCGAGATTTTTTCATGTCAGGTGGGGAAGCAAAGGTCTATGGTATCGTTGACCATGTCATTGCCAACCGTGATGATCTTGATAATTTAGAAGATTCGGAGAGCGATAATGCCTAAGAAAAAAGATGAAAATGACAATCTGTTCTGTTCTTTCTGCGGGAAAAATCAATCTGAAGTGCGCAAGCTGATTGCGGGCCCGGCCGTCTATATCTGTGACGAATGCATCCAGCTGTGCAGTGAAATTATCGAGGAAGAGAGCGAGAAAGATTCCAAAGATTCGGATCGCATCCTGGCACCCAAAGAAATCAAGGAAAAGCTTGATGGCTATGTTATCGAGCAGGAGTCGGCCAAAAAGGTGCTGTCGGTTGCCGTCTACAACCATTACAAGCGTCTGGATTCCACGTTGAATACCGGTGATGTTGAAATTCAGAAAAGCAATATCATGCTGATCGGTCCAACGGGGTGCGGCAAAACACTGCTGGCTCAAACGCTGGCCCGTTTCTTAAATGTGCCATTTACGATTGCAGATGCCACCAGCTTAACGGAAGCGGGTTACGTTGGTGAGGACGTTGAAAACATCATCCTATCTTTGCTTCAGAATGCGGACTATGATGTCGACAAAGCCAAACGCGGTATCGTCTATATCGATGAAATTGATAAAATTGCCAGTAAATCCGATAACCCTTCGATTACCCGTGACGTTTCAGGTGAGGGTGTTCAGCAGGCCTTGCTGAAGATCATTGAAGGAACGACGGCCAGTGTGCCGCCAAAAGGCGGACGCAAACATCCGCAACAGGATTTTGTTAAAGTGGATACCTCCAACATTCTTTTCATCTGCGGGGGGACGTTCAACGGTCTGGAAAAGATTATTCAACGTCGTATGGGATCCAAGCAAATGGGTTTCGGCGCCAAAATTCTTTTGGAAACCGAAAGAACCATTGGTGAGATCCTGATGGATGTGCAGCCTGAGGATTTGATTAAATTTGGTCTGATTCCTGAGTTTTTGGGCCGTTTACCTGTGGTGGCAACCCTTGATGAGCTCAATGAGAACGCTCTGATTCGCATTCTGAAGGAACCCAAGAATGCCCTGCTCAAACAGTTTCAGATGCTCTTTGAAATGGAAGGTGTCAATCTGAGACTTACCGACAGCGCGCTGGCGGCTATTGCCCGGGAAGCCATGAAACGCAAATCCGGTGCACGCGGTCTACGGGCCATAATGGAAACCTGCATGCTCGATATCATGTACGAGATTCCGTCTATTACTGATGTGAAAGAATGTGTGATCGGTGAGGATGTTGTGCTCAACAAGGAGGATCCGATATTGTTGTATGAGCAGAGTAAGAAGCAAGCCTGATTTTAAATTCTTGCATGAATGGTTAATTTCTCCATATGCTGCGTTCTCCGCAGGTTTCAGACCTCAACGTACTCCAAGTACGCCTCGCTCTAAAACCTTCGTGCGGCCTTGCCTATGAAGAAATTTCCTCATTCATGAATAAGCGCAGCTCAAACATCCTGCTCTTGTTAATCCATGTTGCCGCTTTCGGTAAATGAGATTATAATCTTAATCATATTGAACGATACTAAAATAATAGTTAAAATGGGCTAAATTAAAAAAAGGAAATCCATGGTCAACATACCCAAATTTTTTAAAGATGAAGGAGCAATGGAAACAAAGATGTTGTTACCCCTATTACCATTAAGGGACCTTGTGGTCCTGCCCCATATGGTGGCGCCGCTTTTTGTCGGGCGAACCAAGTCGGTTAATGCACTGGCGGATGCCATGAACAAAGACAAGCTTGTTTTTCTGTCCACTCAGAAAAGCGCCAACGTGGACAACCCCGGTGAAAAAGACATCAACAGCGTTGGTACGATTGGCAAGGTACTTCAATTGCTGCGCTTGCCCGATGGAACGGTTAAAGCGCTGGTGGAAGGAAAATCCAGAGCCCGTATTGAACAGTTTTCATTGGAAGACGATTTTTTTCAGGTCCAAGTTGAAAAAATCATTGAACCAGTTGTCAATGAAGCCGAAGCGCTGGCACTCGTTCGTTCGGTTATCAAAGAATTTGAAGAATATGCCAGTGTCAATAAAAACATCTCCAAAGAGTTGGTCACCAATGCTTCGGCCATTGTCGATTCATCTCAACTGGCCGATACCGTCGCGTCGCATTTCTCATTTAAAATAGAGGACAAACAAAAGCTGCTGGAAACCTTTTCTGCCACCGACCGACTGTCGCTGCTCTTAAGCCTGATAAAGATGGAAATTGAAGTTTACCGTATGGATCAGCGGATTAAAAACCGCGTTAAAGAGCAGATGGAGCAGACCCAGAAGAATTACTATCTGAACGAACAGATGCGGGCGATCAAAAAGGAAATGGGCGCTGATGACGATCCGGGCGACGATATCAAAGAGCTTGAGGAAAAAATCAAGAACAAAAAGATGTCAGAAGAGGCCACTGAAAAAGTCCAGGCGGAGCTCAAAAAATTAAAGATGATGACGCCCATGTCGGCCGAAGCCACGGTTGTGCGAAATTATGTCGATTGGATCATCAGCCTGCCCTGGTACGACCAAAGCGACGTGCGCGACGACCTCGATGAAGCCGAAGGCATTCTCGATGAAGATCACTACGGTCTGGAAAAACCCAAAGAGCGGATTCTGGAATATCTGGCCGTTCAGGCTCTGGTAAAAAAAATCCGGGGCCCAATCCTGTGCTTTGTTGGACCGCCGGGTGTGGGTAAAACATCGCTGGCCAAATCGATAGCCCGGGCCACCGGCCGCAAATACGTCAGGCTGTCTCTCGGTGGGGTTAGAGATGAAGCCGAAATCCGTGGACATCGGCGAACCTATATCGGTGCTTTGCCCGGTAAGATCCTGCAATCTCTTAAGAAAGTCGGCGTAAATAATCCGGTTTTCTGCCTTGATGAAGTCGACAAAATGAGCATGGATTTCAGAGGCGATCCGTCTGCGGCGCTTTTAGAAGTATTGGATCCCGAGCAAAACTTTAGTTTCAATGATCATTATCTCGATATGGATTATGATTTATCCGATATCCTTTTCATTACCACAGCCAATACCCTGCCGGATATACCCTTACCGCTGCAGGACCGGATGGAAATTATCCGTCTGCCCGGTTATACCGAGTATGAAAAATATCATATTGCCAAGGGCTTTCTGGTGCCCAAACAGATTAAGTTTAACGGTCTGGAAGGCAAAAACGTTGTCTTCAGCAAAAATTCGATCCTGGCGGTCATACGACGCTATACCCGTGAAGCCGGGGTACGAAATCTTGAACGCGAACTGGCTTCGATCTGTCGTAAGTTGGCCAAGGAAGCGGTTAAGAACAAAGAAAAAACAGAATTCAAAGTATCTGAAAAAACGATTGCTAAATACCTCGGGCCTTACCGATTCAAGCAGGAACAGGTTGAAGAAAAGGACCAGGTTGGGATGGTTACCGGTTTGGCCTGGACCCAGGTGGGCGGTGAACTGCTTTTTATCGAAACACTGATCATGCCCGGCAAAGGCAAGCTGACAGTGACCGGCAAGTTGGGCGACGTCATGCAGGAATCAGCCCAGGCTGCAGTGAGCTATGTTCGGTCGCGGGCGCATAACCTGGTAATCGATGAGAAATTTTATCGCAAATACGATATCCATATTCATATTCCGGAAGGCGCTATCCCCAAAGACGGGCCTTCTGCCGGTATTTCGATGTGCACATCTCTGGTGTCTGCCCTGGCTAAACGTCCGGTACATCGCGATATTGCCATGACCGGAGAAATCACTTTACGGGGCCGTGTGTTGCCGATCGGCGGTTTGAAGGAAAAAATTATCGCTGCACATCGGGGGGGAATCAAGAAAATATTGATCCCGAAGGAAAATGAAAAAGACTTAAAGGATGTGCCCAAGAGCATTTCCAAACAGCTTGAAATCATCCTGGTGGAACATATGGATGAAGTGCTGACCCACGCGCTGATTATTGATAACGGACACCGGCTTTTTAAGAATGTTGACATTCCGCTTGAAATCACATCCGAAGAGACGGAAAAGCCCACCAACCTGATTTAAGTGCGAATTATCTGCCATCGGACTTTAACCTTGACAATATGGGTTGAAGTTGTTAGCAAATGCTGTTTCATGATGGCCCAATGGGTTGCAGGCATGCGCGGATAGCTCAGTTGGGAGAGCATCCCGCCTGGCGGGCGGGAGGGTCACCGACTTGTTGGCCATCCAAACATGCTAATCGAGTTAAACATGGGCGGATAGCTCAGTTGGGAGAGCACCGGCCTTACAAGCCGGGGGTCACAGGTTCAAGCCCTGTTCCGCCTACCACTCATTTTCTGAGTGGTAGGATCAAGCTATTCGCAACCATAAAAGCAATAAAAGTTTCGGGGGCGTAGTTCAGTTCTGGTTAGAACGCCGGCCTGTCACGCCGGAGGTCGCGAGTTCGAGTCTCGTCGTCCCCGCCATTTTAATAAAAAGG